>VFZK01000001.1 GCA_016871215.1 Acidimicrobiia bacterium
CTCTCCGGACGCGAGACTTGACGCGGTCTCGCACCGTCGCCAGATCGGGAACCAGGCCGAGGTACCAGAACACCGCGGAGATGATGAAGTAGGTGGAGATGGCGAAGAAGTCCCAGAGCAAGGGAGAACGAAAATTGACCCACAATGACCCCCGCTCATTGGGATAAGGCAAAATCCAGTAGAACAGCCACGGGCGTCCCATATGAATGACCGGGAAAATGCCCGCACACATGACAGCGATCAGGGTCATGGCTTCCGCGGAACGGTTGATTGAAGTGCGCCATTTTTGATTAAAGAGAAAAAGAATGGCGGAGATGAACGTGCCCGCGTGCCCGATGCCGATCCAGAAGACGAAATTCGTAATGTCAAACGCCCAGCCGATCGTTTTGTTCAGGCCCCAGGTCCCGATTCCGGTCATCACGGTGTGGGCCGTAGCAGCCACGCCCGCCGCCATCAACACAAACGAGACAGCGAAGCAAATCCACCAACCACGCCCCGGCTTTGCTTCGAGCAGTTGGCAGATATCATCGGTCACTTCCCGGTAGCTCTTGTTCCCCGCGATCAGCGGCTTGCGAAGCGAGGAAACAACCGCATGCTCCGCCGTGAACTGAGTGTCCCTCGGTTTCACCTGTTCAATAGCGACGTTCATGAAGAAATCCCCTGAAGATGGGTCGAACTATTGAGCATTGCAGGATACAGTGAGAATACTCTTCTTCCATAGCGAACCTTAACGGACTTCGGTTCCCCTCCCCCCAACCCCCTCCCACGTTGGGGCGAGAGGCGCCAACTCTCGTGAGCGTGCAGTCATCAGGCCAGGTTCTCCACATTCCTCACCTTAGCCATGTAGCTTAAAGGCGGACGCAAGTTCAGTTCTTCGAGCAGCATGTAGTTGCGCTCGTCATGCTTGAGCTGAGCCGCCCGGCTCTTCAGATCGATGAGGTTCCCGAACGCAATGGCACCGGCCGGACAACTCTGCTGGCAGGCCGTTTGAATTTCTCCGTCGCGGATGGCCCGGCCTTCATTGCGGGCCCGAATCTTGGCCGCCTCGATTCGCTGGACACAGAACGTGCACTTTTCCATGACTCCGCGGCTCCGCACGGTCACATCCGGATTCAGAGCCAGATTGGCCAGCGCGTCCTCGTGCGGATACTCAAACCAGTTGAAGCGTCGCACTTTGTAGGCGCAGTTGTTCTCACAGTACCGGGTCCCCACGCAGCGGTTGTAAACCTGCATGTTCAACCCTTCGCTGCTGTGGACGGTAGCCAGCACCGGGCATACACTCTCGCAAGAAGCGTTGTCACACTGCTGGCACATCACCGGTTGGAAAGCAACGGTGGGATCGTCATCGGTACCCTTGTAGTAGCGGTCGAGCCTGATCCAGTGCATCTCGCGGCGACGCAACACTTCCTCTTTTCCAACTACGGGCACATTGTTCTCAGCCTGGCAACTCAGGAGGCAGGCGGAGCAGCCAACGCAGGCGTTGAGGTCCACCACCATGCCCCATTTGTGCTCGGTGTATTCGTAACCTGGCCAGAGATCCTTACGCTCTCCGCGATGCGCTTCGCTCTCCTTTGGCTTCCCTTCGAGGTAGCTCGCTAGCGTGAGTTCCCGGACTATCGGCCTCTCTCCCAAAGTGTCCTGCAGCTGGGTTCTGGCTAATTCCACTTTCCCACCCGTCTTTTCCAGGACGATTCCCGACACCAAATATTGGAAAGTGCCCCTGGCAAAACTCACGAGCGGATAGGCATTGGCCCCGATGTGATTGCCCACCTTGCCAGCCCCAGTCCTTCCGTAGCCCAGGGCAATCGAGACGCACTCGGGATGCTGCCCGATCTGGATGTGGACGGGGAGTTCAACCGAGACGGCGCTCTTGGAAACGCGGATCAAGCTGCCTTCCTCCAGCTGCAGCTGCCTAGCCAGATCAGGCGAGATGTTGGCAGTGTTGTCCCAGGTCACTTTGCTGAGTGGATCGGGCAGTTCCTGCAACCAGGGATTATTGGCGTGGGTCCCGTCGCGAAGAACCACGCTTTCGAACAGTGCGACCGTGAGTTTTCCGGCGGTGGCGTTGGACTCTTCCTTCAGTTGCTTCACGGCGTCATTGAGGCTGGCAGAGGTGAACTCCGGCGTTGTAGACGGCGGTGTTGCCAGCCGGACTATCCCATCATGCAACGACTGATCCCAGAATTCGTCGAAACTGCCACCAGGTTGTTGCGGAAAGAGTTTTTCCTGCCAATGCTTGCGCAAGACGTCATAGAAGCTTCGGCCGTCCTCACTCCAGCGAAGGAGCGATTCCTGATAGGGCCTTGTGTTGAAAAGCGGGGCGATGGCGGGCTGCGTCAGGCTGAAAAGGCCGGGCTCCGGTTCAGCGTCATTCCAGCTTTCGAGGAAGTGCGGCTGGGGACAGACATAGTCGGCCAGCGAGGCGGTCTCATCCAGAATCGAACTCAGCGAAATCTTCAACGGAACTTTGTTCAGTCCCCGAATAAACTCCTCGCGAGCGAAATAGTCGTACGCCGGGTTTACGCCCGATATCACCAAAGCCGCAACCTGGCCGGTATTCATCTCCTCGACCAAGTCCACGATGGCTCGGTCGCTCACTTGGCTGCGATCTGAGCCGTTTGCCAGATCGAGGGTGTGGCCATAGTTGTGGAGCGCCTGGTTGATGAAGTTGATCACGATCTGGGCGGAAACGGAATTCGATCCGGAGAGAACCAAGGACTTGCCCTGCCGGATCCGGAGTTCTTCGAAGAGGATGTCGACAATGCTCCTAATCTCGGGACTAAGCCTCGTTGGCTCGAAAGACGCCAGCTCTGCGGGTACGCGATCCACACTCCCCGCCATCGTGGCGACCCGTTTGGCCACGAGAAGCAAGGCTTCGATCTCTTCGTCCGGGGACACGGCAACGCGGCGGTCGGCATTGCTGCCCGTGAGGGACATGTGAGATTCGAACTGGATATGGCGCAACATCTCGCGGCCACTCTGCAGATTCCGTGCTTGACTGTAGCTTCGCGTGAACTGAACCGGCGCCATCCACGTGCCGAGAAAGTCGGCGCTGAAGCTCACGACCAGTCTGGCATTCTCAATGCGATAAGCGGGAACGGCACTGCGCCTGTGGGTTTGGGCATGGGCCTCATGAATGGCCGATGAAGAGACAGGTTGATAGGAGATATGCCTGGCATCAGGAAAATGCTGCAGGAAGGTCGCGATTACTTTGCGAGAGGTCGGACTGCTAATGAGAGGGGTAAGCAGGCGCAGTTTGCCGTGGCTTTGCCGTACAGCAGCAAAGTTCTTGTTGATCTGTTGATCGATATCATCCCAAGTGGCAGCGTCCGCTTTGATGAGCGGGTGCCGCAGCCGGTCAGAATCGTATAGGCTGAAGACCAAGCCATGCGCCAGTGCGCAGAGTCCTCCCTTTGAGAGAGGGTGCTCCTGATTACCCTCCAGCTTGATGGGCCGGCCGTCACGAACCTTGACGAGTGTCCCACAGGAAGCCCCGCACCCGCCGCAGGTTGAGGCATACCAGTTGGCAACTCCCGGGGTAAGTTCCACAGGCTGGCGAAGGTAAGGAATGATCTTCTGTTCAGGCGCACGACAGCCGTTCAGTGCCAGGACGGCAGCCGAGTAGCCGATCATCTCAATGAAGCTGCGCCGCGAGACACCGGCGTGCGGCTTCGGCGTGTCCCCTTCTCTGATGTCATGCTCCTGGAGGATTTTGTCTTGGCTCTTGCTCATCACTCATCACTCGTCACTCATCACTTTCTTCAGTGATGGCAGACGACACAATCGGTCGAGGCCTGCAGTCTGGCCTGGCTCCGCTCCTTCGAGACAATGGCCCTTCCCGTCGCATCCAGTGTCACCTCCCGATGCGTGCGGTGACAGTTCACGCACATTCCCATGAGCAAAGTCTCCGTTTGGGCCACCCGCTCCATCGTCTGAACGGGTCCGTGACACTCCTGACACTGCACGCCTGCGGCAAAGTGGCGGCTGTGATCGAAGACAGCGTGCCTTGGCAGGCTGTGCACTTTGATCCACTCAATGGGCTTCCCCTCTGTCAGGGCGCGGGTGATCTTTTGAACCTCTGGAGAATTCTTGAGGATCTGCGAGTGGCAGTTCATGCAAACAGCCGCCGCGGGAATGCCGGCCACCTTGGACTTCTCGGCCCCTGAGTGGCAGTAAAGACAGGCGATCTGATGGTCTCGCGCATGGACCTTGTGCGAGAACTGAATCGGCTGCACCGGAGCGTACCCTTGCTGGTTGCCGAACCAGTGGAAGGTTGAACCCTGGAGGAGCACCACGGCACCGATGACGGTAATCAGCAGAGACAGAATAGTCGCAGTCTTGAGACTCATCTTCAGGTTACCTCGTCACTACCGCCCGTTGCTCTGCAACGGGATCACTGGCTTGAGCTGGCACCGGCAGCGTCACCGGGTGGCGCAAGGATCGAGGCGATTGCTTGATGAGAGTTTTTCGATTCCAGTTCCAAACCACGAGCTGGTAAGGCCGCCACAGGTACTGGATGGGGACAATGAGCATGTGAACCAATCGGGAAAACGGAAACACTGCCACCAACAGGTACGCGAAGAGAATATGCATTTTTACGGCAAGAGGCAGCGGCGCGATCATGCCGGTGTCGGGCTGAAGGATCCACAGTGAGCGCAAATAGGGAACTGCCGAACCCGCAAACCACGACGAGCCCCAGCGGTAGAACAAAGCCACGTAGACTCCCAGGACAACCTGAACGAGCAATAGCAATAAGACCACTACGTCGAGAGCCGAGGTGACCGCCCGGATGCGAGGCGCCGTGAGACGACGAACGATCAAGCTGACGATTCCGGTGACCGCAAGGAGGCCGAATAGCAAGCCGGTGCTTTCCAGGATGTAGAGACGCACTGGCGCCGAGTTAAACCACAGTACCTGCACCGGAAGAAAAAAGCCGATGGCATGCCCCATTAGCGCCCCGAGAATGCCGAAATGCCAGGCCACCGATCCGTAGAACAATTCGTTACTTTCGAGAAACTGAGAAGAGAGACTGGAATAGCTGAAGCCCTTCTTGAAGTAACGCTGTAGCGTGACAACCACCGCCAATGTGGCCGCAGCATAGGGAAAGATGACGAAAAGTAGATGATCGAGCATGAGGCTCTGCCTCCTTCAAGACATTCCCCTGAAGTTGTGGATTGCCTGAACCGCTTTCGCATTTGGGCTTTGCCCGGCCTCACTCTTGAGCAGTTCGCCAACCGCGGCAATCAAGTGAGCATAGGGGCTTTCGCTCTTACCTAAAGCCTGCGACATTCTTTCCAGAGCCGGGACCATGCACTGGGAGATGAGATCGGCGCGCAACTCGTCTTCGGGCATCCGGTCAAGCAGAAGCAGCAGGGCCGGCAAATAATCGGGTAACTGGCCGTTCAAGGCGACGTTGTGGCGTTTTTCGGTTTCGCTAAGGTTGGCCAGAAACAGCCCTCGCTTGTAGTTTTCACCGAAGAGGTGGTAGCCGGCTTCGAGGGTGCACACCGGGTTCAAATCAAAGATCTGCGTGTAACACTCTTGAAGCAGAGGTACCGGAGTGGACTGCACGTCGCGAAGGAAGTTTCTCAGCAGGCCATGACTACTGCCTGCCAAAGAAAGACTTTCAGCGCGCTCGAGACACTCGGCCCAGTCGTCGCGGTCGCCGGGGTATTCCAAGAGGTTCGCCAGAATGGTGTAGACGTTTCGCATAGCGTGGTTGTTGCCTCCTGCGTCTGGGACCTCTTACGCTCCGCGAACCGGGAGTTCCCTGAAGCCCAGACCCGCAGATCCTCTTTCCTGCAGCAGGTCATCGTTGAGCATCTGCATGGCTTCTTCCCGATGGGAGGGAGGAATCACGTACCGGTCGTCCATCGTGGGCAGCGAGGTCAGCCGGTAAACGCGCTCCGCTTCCTCCGGCGTGGTGTTGACCTCTTCCAAGGCACGGCCGACCACGGACATATCCAAGTCGCCCACCGTTTCCATGCGTTTGAACAGGCGGATGGCATATTGCTTCTTGAGCGCATAGCGCACGAGTTCTTCGTTGCCGCCCGAGAAGAGGCGCGAGAGGTATTGCATTGGAAGCCGCGCTTTTTCGATGGGACTGAAAAGCTCCGATCCTGATGAGTCGTACTTCCCGTCCTCCGTTTTCGCCATCACCGGCAGCAGTGGTGGAACGTAAAACAGCATCGGCAGTGTGCGGAACTCCGGATGCAGCGGCAGGGCCAGCTTCCACTGTTTGACATACTTATAGACAGGCGAACGCTGCGCCGCTTCGAGAGTTCCCTCGTCAATGCCGTTCTTCAGGGCTTCCGAGCGCACTGTGGGGTCAAACGGATCTAGGATCATTTGCCGCTGCGCCTCTACCAGTTGGCTATCCGGAACCGCGAGTGCGCTGGTCAACTGCTCGGCGTCATACAGCAAGGCACCCAGGTAACGAATCCTGCCGACGCAGGAATGGAAACAGGCGGGAGCCTGGCCTGTCTCCAGCCGGGGGAAGCACAGAATGCATTTTTCCGATTTGCCGGTGGACCAGTTGTAGAACGTCTTCTTGTAGGGACACGCTGTGACGCACATGCGCCAGCCCCGGCAGCGATCCTGATTGATCAGTACGATGCCATCTTCACCGCGTTTATAGATGGCCCCGGAAGGGCAGGCCGCCACACATGAGGCATTCAGACAGTGGTTGCAGATGCGCGGCAGATAGAAGAAGACCAGGCGCTCGATCTCAAAAATCTCGGCCCGTTGCTCCGGAGTGAGAGCTTCCAAGTTAGGGTCGTTCGCGGCGTAGACGGGAGATCCGCCCAAGTCGTCGTCCCAGTTCGGTCCGGCTTTGATGTCGATCAAGTTGCCTGTCACCATTGAAATCGGCCGGGCGGTGGGCTGGTCGGCGCCTTCCGGCGCGTTGAATAGGTCCTCATACTTGTAGGTCCAAGGCTCGTAGTAATCGTCCATCTTGGGCAGGTAGGGATTGTGGAAGATGTTCAGGAGCCGCGAGGACCGATTCCCCATCTTGAGGTCGGGCTGCCCGTTCTTCTGCTCCCAGCCACCGCGGTACTTACTCTGATCTTCCCAAGACGTCGGGTAGCCGGTGCCAGGCTTGGTCTCCACATTGTTCCACCACATGTATTCGGCGCCCTTGCGGTCAGTCCAGACGTTCTTGCAGGCAACCGAGCAAGTGTGGCACCCGATGCATTTGTCCAGGTGAAAGACCATCGAGATCTGCAGTCGAACGTCCATGATTCTTGTCCTTTTCAGTGAGTGACAGAGTGCTGAGTGCTAGCTGGTCCACAACTATGGGCTCTGAGTCCTGAGTGACGAGTGACCAGCCCCCCGTCTCAAATGATTCGAGCAACTACAACGATTGTTCCCTTTCATCACTCTTCCCTCATGACTCAGAGCTCAGTACTCGGCACTCAGTACTCAGTACTCAGTACTCTTTTACCAGCTCACCTTCTCCATCTTCCTGACGAGCACAAACGTGTCCCGATTCACTCCTGTCGGCCCCCAATAGTTGAAGTGATAGGTGAACTGGCCATAACCGCCGACCATCAGAACCGGTTTTAGACGAATGCGGGTCAGGCTGTTGTGCCCACCGGCGCGACGGTTGCCGCGCATCGGCGATTTCGGAATCGAAAGGGTCCGTTCCGGTGAGTGGTAGACCAGACAGACACCCCGGGGGATGCGCGCACTCACGGCAGCCCGGGTGCAGTAGACGCCGTTGTCGTTGTAAATCTCCACCCAGTCGTTATCAACGATGTCCATCTCAAGAGCATCCTGCTCGTTGATCCAAGCCGGTTCCATGCCACGCGACAGCGTGAGCATCCGGTGGTTGTCGTGATAGGTGGAGTGAATATGCCATTTGCCATGAGGTGTGAGGTAGTTGAGCATCTTCGTCCTGCCTTCTGCGATGCTCTTCTTGAGATCACCGTACTGAGCGGGTTGGGGAACCGGCTTGTACGTTGGCAGGTTCTCGCCAAAAGCGATGTAGCCTTCGTGGTCGAGATAGAACTGCTGCCGCCCGGTGAGCGTTCGCCACGGCACCAGTCGCTCTAGGTTGTAGGTGAATGCCGAGTAGGCACGACCATCGTTAAGGAGTCCCGACCAGATGGGGCTGTTCAAAAGCCGCCGCGGCTGCGATTGCAGGTCTTTGTAGGTAGATCGGGCATGGCGGCTCTTCTCCGCCAAATCGGCTAGAGGCAGACCGACTTTCTTCTCCATGAACTGATAAGCCCGGTAGGCCAGTTCGCCATTCGTCTCCGGAGCGAACAGCAGCACGACATCGGCAGCTTCTTCGGCGCGTCTCAGAGAGGGATAGCGCTGGCCGTTCCACTCCACGATCGGATGCGATCGAGACTGGAGAACCTCGTCGTATAGATCTTCGACGGCGTATTTCACCCCGTGCGCCCCCATGCCATTCTTTCGCGCCAACGGTCCCAGCGACACGAACTGGTTGTAAAGATTGACGTAGTCGCGCTCCACCAGCGTCAAATGGCCCATGGTCTTGCCCGGAACTGGCTCGCATTCTCCTTTGCCCCAATCCTTGATCTCAGACTGGGCAATTTCATCGGGAGTATCGTGGGCCAGAGGAGTCGCCACCAGGTCACGCACCGGCTGTGGCAGATGCTTCACTGCCAGTTCACTCAGCTTTTTTGCCAGCGAGCGGAAGATGTCCCAATCACTGCGCGACTCCCAGCATGGGGGCACGGCCTCGGAGAGCGGGTGAATGAACGAATGCATGTCGGTCGAATTCAGGTCGGTCTTCTCGTACCACGTTGCGGCTGGCAGGACGATGTCGGAATAGAGCGCTGAGGTGTCCATGCGGAAATTGAGGTCGACCACGAGGTCCAGTTTTCCTTGTGGGGCATCCCGGCTGAACTCAACGTCCTTGACAGAACCTTGGGCACACTCTTCGGCGATGTCGTTATGGTGCGTTCCCAGATAATGTTTCAGGAAGAATTCATGGCCCTTGGCGCTCGACATGAGCGCATTGCCTCGCCAGATGAACCACACGCGTGGCCAGTTCTCAGGAGTGCTAGGGTCCTCGCAAGAGAGGCGAAGCTGCTTTCTCCGAAGCTGCTCTACCGTCTCGCGGACAATTTCGGGTCCGGTTGAAGCACCTTTCGCTTCGGCTTCGGCCACGATCTGTGTGTTGGGTTTACTGAACTGAGGATAGAAGGGGAGCCAACCACAGCGAACTGCTTTGGCTTCCAGATCGACCGTGTGGCCCTGGGCGACGCTGTGAGCACCACGACCGTTGGAGGCCCCATTCTGGGGTACGGCATGATATTCGGTAAACTCGCGTTCGTAGCGCCACTGCTCACTATGGACGTAGTGCCAGGATGGCGCATTTTGGAGGCGCACGGCAGGCATCCAGTCCCGGGCAAAGGCAATCGTGCTCCACGATCCCACCAAGGCCAGCTTTTCCTGCCCAACATAATGGTTGAGCCCGCCGCCATTTCTGCCCACGCAGCCGCAGAGCATCAGTGCGGTGATCGCCGACCGGTACATGAGATTGTTGTGGTACCAGTGATTGACACCGGCCCCGATGATGACCGCGCACTTGCCTTCCGTCTGAGCGGCGGTGGAAGCCCACTCGCGGGCAAACTTAATGACGGTCTCCTGGCTGACGCCAGTCCACTGCTCCTGCCAGGCAGGCGTATAGGAAAGCCGGCTGTCGCTGTAGCTTTCTGGATAGTCTCCGTTCAGGCCGCGGCCGACGCCGAATTGAGCCAGCAACAAGTCGTAGGCGGTCGTGACGAGAATGCATCCGTTTTCTGTCTCAATCCACTTCGCAGGCACGCACCGGGTAAAGGTGTGGCCCGAACCAAACTCGTGAAAGGTCACTGGAACCGCGTCATCCCGGTGGTTGAGCAAAGTAAGGAGTGGATCGATCACGGAACCATCCCGTGCGTCTTTCAGCTCCAGATTCCACTTCCCGGGCGTCTGCCCCCAGCGATGCCCCACAGATCCGCCAGGCATCCTGACCTCGTTCGAGTGGGCGTCGAACACCAAAAACTTCCAACTGCCATTCTCTTCGTCGCGATAGCGCGTCACGCTATTGGCGCGCAGCAGGCGATCTGCCTCATAGGCGGTGCCCGTGGGCTTGAGCTGCACAAGGAATGGCGAGTCGGTGTACTGCTTAAGGTAGTTCAAAAAGTAAAGAGTCTGCTTTGCGACGTGGAACTCTTGGAGGATGACATGATTGACCGCCAGCCAGAACGGGGCATCCTGCCCGGCGTGGAGCGGAATCCACTGATCGGCATATTTGGCCACCTGATTGAAATCCGGCGCCAGCACGACCATCTTCGTGCCGTTGTGACGGGCCTCGGCAGCAAAGTGACAGTCGGGAGTGCGCGTCATGTTCAGGTTCGAACCCATGACGGCCATGAACTTGGAGTTGTACCAGTCTGCGCTTTCCGCAACGTCTGTCTGTTCGCCCCAAACCTCCGGTGAGGCAGGCGGCAAGTCGCAATACCAGTCATAGAAACTCAGGTTCACACCACCCAGCAATTGAAGGAAACGCGACCCCGCGGCGTAGCTGAGGAAAGACATGGCGGGAATGGGCGAGAACCCCACAATCCGGTCAGAGCCATGCTTCTTGATGGTGTGAATGACGGAGGCGGTGATGAGCTCAAGGAGTTCGTCCCAGTTTCCACGCCGGAAGCCGCCCTTGCCACGAGCGCGCTGGTAGCGGGATCGGGAAGCGTCATTGCTCACGATGGATTCCCAGGCATCCACGGGGTCGTCGTGCTGCTGGCGGGCTTCTCGCCAAAGATCCAGCAGCGCGCCGCGAATGTAGGGGTACTTCACGCGAATGGGGCTGTAGAGATACCAGGAAAAGGAGATACCCCGCTGGCAGCCACGCGGCTCATAGGGAGGCAACCCGTCTTCCAGGAGCGGATAATCCAGCGCCTGCATTTCCCAGGTGACGATGCCCTGCTTGACATAGATGTTCCAGCTGCATCCTCCGGTGCAGTTGACGCCGTGAGTGCTCCGGATGACCTTGTCGTGCTGCCAGCGGTTGCGATAGAACTCTTCCCAGGAGCGGGTTTCGGGACTGACCAAGTCTTTAATCCAGTTCATGGCTGGCTCCTGTCAAGGCTCCCGGCACGAGGTGAGTTTTCACCAACCAGAGCCTCTCGAACGCCCCGCAGCCGGCCCTTCCATGCCCGATTCATCCCGGCAAGACTCAGAACCAACAGTCCGAACCCCAGCAACGGAAACTTGAGGTCCACGGGACCAGGCGCGACTGCCGCAGTGGGGTTGGCTTGCTTGGTGGATTGCAACAAACTGAAAATCTGAACGATCTCTTCGTCGGTGAGTGGGCGAGCCACGAAGATGCTGTTCATCGTCGGGAAATTGGGATTCTGCAGGATGGCGATCAACTCAGGATCGCGGTATTTGATGTTGGCGGCAGTCAGGCTGGGGCCCAATGTGCCGCCACCGAATAGTCCGGCGCCATCGAGGTCGTGGCAGGTGATGCAGGCGGTGCCGCCGCGGCTGAGGAGTGTCTTACCCGTGAAGAGGCGACGTCCGGCTTCGGCGTCTCCGGCGGCAATCGGACGGCTCAGCTTGGCGCCGGCCGGGATGAAGATCTGATTCTTGTTCGAGAGGCTCTCGATGAGAGCCATAAGACTGTCCATCTCCTCCGGACTCAGCGCCTGGTCAGGCATCACTTCGGGCGAGAACTTCCTGAAGAGATCGACGGCCGCCGGATCACCGCGTCGATTCATCGCTGCCGGCGATTGAATGAAGCTGTGAAGCCACTCGCGGGAGCGCTGAGCGGTCACTCCCTTCAGGTCGGGGCCTTTCTTGTTTCCAGAGCCAATGTTGTGGCAGCTGTAACACTTCTTTTCAAAAAGCGTCGCCGCACCTTGGGCCTGGGCGTGCAGGAATGCCGGACCGTTGACGGGAAGGAACAATGCGAGCCAGAGCCCGAAATGGCGAACCTCAGAGCGTATGGCAAGCCATCTTGAGTTCCGACCAAAAAGATGATCCAGTGAGTGTTTCATGATTCAACTCTTTTCCCCGGCCTTGAGCAGCCCTTAGAGTCGTCTTTGTCTTATCTGCATCTTCGAGAACGTTCTCCCGGAACGGCCTGGTCTGTGGTGCCAGCGGAGTGCTGCCCAAGCGCGGACTGGACGCCAGGCCTTGCCTGGCTCTCCGCTGCAATTTCGGAAATCGTTTTGTGCTGCCAGGAGTGAAGGAGCTGTTGACGCAGGACCTGCCATTCCTGGTGCAGTGGACAGGGATCATCAGAACTGCAATACCCGCAGCCCAGAATGCACTGATCGAACTCGGCACTGGCACCTAGGGACTCGATGACTTCCCAAAGGGTGATGGACTGGGCCGAGCGTGCTAAGGCGTAGCCGCCATGAATGCCTTTGAGTGAACGCAACAGCCGGTGGCGGCGAAGCTCTCCCAAAACTTTCCGCAGGAACACGGGAGGAATCTGTTCGCTACTGGCAATTCCCTCCAATCCGCAAAGCTCATCCTTCGGGTGGCGTGCCAGGTAGATCAAAGCTCGAATGCCGTAGCCGGTTGCCTTTGAGAGGATCATGGCGTTTCACCGTACCTAGGTACCCTTTTGTCCGCTATGTTTACTTTCCCTCGTCCGTTGGACAATAATCAGATCTCATCATCTTTGTGATGAAGGTGTTCAAATGCGCCGGAGTGAGATTGCCGCACTGGTAGACAGCACCTCAGACTCAGCCTTTGCTGTGGACGGAAATGGCCACATCGTGGCCTGGAACCGAGCTGCTCAAGAGATGTTTGGATTGTCAGCCAAAGAGGCTGTGGGCAGGGCTTGTGGCGAGATTCTGCAAGGGGCTGATGAATGCGGCCCGGTCTGCACGAAGGATTGTAACGTCAGACAGGCTGTGGAGAAACACCATCCGGTCCGCAACTTTGATCTGCAGGTACAAACTAAAGATGGATCCAGGTGGTGTAACTTATCGGTTCTGGCAGCTACCGACACCACGTCTCACTCACCTTACTCCATCCATATCATCCGTGCGATTGACACACGGAAGCGTTTGGAGATGCTGGTGCGCGACTTTGTCGTGCATGAAACACAACTGCCTCCGGAGGAAGCGACGGCGCTGATTTCGTCAACTCGGGCCATCGCCAGAGAGACAGACCTGACTCAGCGGGAGCTGGAAATCCTGCGACTGCTGGCCAAAGGCACAACGACAGCCAGCATCGCCAGCCAGCTGCACATCAGCAGGACCACTGTCAGCAACCACATCCAACATATTCACCGTAAGCTCAACACCCACACCCGCCTTGGAGCCGTTCGTCGCGCCGAGCACGCCGGGTTGCTCCAAAAGTGAAAGTCACGCGAAGACATTGAGCCCAATCTCATTGGACCATTTGCGACTGGCTCGCTGCAATCTTGACCGGACTCTCACCCAAAATATCGCCTGAAGGAATTGTCCGCTGTCTGAAAAGCTGGCTCGTTCGAATGAAGCGGCTTTGCGGGCAAGGCCGCCTGGCACATATCGGTTTCCAGACGACAGCGAATGTCGCAGTCCTCTGTATGCGGCCAGGTGCTGCTCTGGACCGATTTCCAGCGCCAACGGCTCTCAGGCCAAGGCAGCCGAGGCCAGGAGTTCGCCTACGGATTTGAATTGCAATCTGCTGAAGCGGTGAGCGGCCCGCTGGCATTGGGCTATGGTTGCCATTTCGGGTTGGGGGTTTTTTTCGCTGTGGATCAGACGTGACACGAAGCCGGGGCACGCTCTAAACAAACTCAATGCGGTTCCGCATTTCTTCCGGTTCGTAGATGACGTTGATGAGCAGCAGAGCCTCAATCGTTTCTCGGAAAGACAACTTTCCGGGAGCGTGATAGACGATACCGGAAAACGGCACGCCGCTTACCAGCCAGCGGTGTGCGAGTCGTAAGAAATCCCGGTCAGTGGTGTAGATGATGCGGCCTTCTTGCGTGGCATACTTCAACTGCTCGGCGTCGCTGATGCCCTTGCATCCGAGGTCTGTGGTGGTGACAACATCAATGCCGTGGGCGCGCAACACCAAAGCCAGCGCCTCGTTCACGCACTCATCGAAGAAGAAGGCCACCGCCATGCAAATCAGCTCGATCTGGTGGAAAGTAACTGCTGGACCCTGGAGGGGAATCGCGCTCGCAACTCCTGCTCAATGGCATCCAGCTCTTCTGCGTTCCGCTCAATTTCCTGGCGATGATCATAAAAATAAGCGAGGGCGGCATGAACTTGGGCAAGGGTCAAATGCGGATGGGCAGCAAGCACTTCATCGGGAGTCATGCCCAGTTGCTCAACCTCCAGAGCAATTCGTTGGACAGTAATCCGGGCGCCCTGAACATGGGGCTGCCCGGCGCAAATCAACGGGTCGGAAATCACATAAGGGTAGGTCATGTAGCGGTGCTCCTAAACGCTCCGGCGATCAGTCTAAAAGCCATCTTAATGGATTTGCTCTTTGCCAACAATGGCTTTGGACCTTCAACCAAGTAGCACGCGGACCGAAGTCCGGCACAACCACATGTCAAAAAGTGCTTCGGCGAAGTGGACGGCAGGACTCGACCGGAAGAAAGCACAAAGAGCGTTCGAAGAGGCCGTGGTGGACTGCTACAACGAGTACAGCATTCGGGCCTGTTGACTCTGATTGAGGACGAAGTGCAGTTTCCCTTCCCTGGCCGGGTTCTTGGCGAAACCGTGCAGGTGGTGGGAAATAGAGTGGCCGGACGATGACGAATTCGGCCTCGACTTTGTATGCGAGCACAAGGTAAACGCCATCGCGCGGAAGCCCGCTCGGTCGATCTGGTTTGTCCCTGGCCAAGGACTTCACTATTGCTTGTTATGCGGTGGGCTTTGACCCGATGCTGAGGTTCTATCACCAGCCGCGCTTTGGACGACCCGCACTCGCTCTGAACCTGATGGAACCGTTTCGTCCTTTGGTTGCCGATTCGTGCGTCATTCAGGCTATTAACAACCGCATGGTGTCTCCAGACGACTTCCTGATGGTTGGTCAAGCCGTTGCCCTCACACCTCAGGGAAGAAAGGCCTTTTACCGGGCTTACGAGCTGCGGATGGACACACTGGTGACCCACCCATTGTTCGACTACCGTGTGAGCTATAGGAGGCTATTGGAAATTCAAGCCCGATTGCTCGGTAAGATGCTCCAGGGAGAGATAGGAAAGTATCCCGTGTTCGTCACTCGCTAGTGTGCTGTCCAGTCAGTCTTGTACACATCGTTGTTTTTCGGCTGCTTCGCCACGAAGGTTTTGAAATCAAGAGTAGGTTTACGAGAAGAGGGATGACCCTTCTTAACACTCGATCCTCTGGTCTGGCATGTATCATTTGAGACGCAACAACGCCGGCGAAAGAGACTGTCTTTGGGAAGCACGACAGCCTCTTTCTTAGCCGGCTGCCAGCCGGGCACACCGCGACAACGCATTTGGGATGGAATTAAATCCTTCAAGGAATCTTCCCAAATGCGCTCACGCTCAAGCGTGCCCGGCGATCTCCTGTCGTAGACAAAGTTCGCATCAACGTTTCCACTGCCTTTTCTACGTGACCAAGAACATCACGCCATCTATCAAACCTCTCTGACCGCAGCCTGGGCCTCAACCGAGGCGTCGTTGACTCCTTTTTCTTCCTTGAATCGCGGAAACTTGTCACTCAGCAGAAATCACAAATGGTTGGATCGGGTTCTCGCTTTTTTCGGCAAATGACTGTCTCAAGCTGTCGACGGCTGGCATGTGCATAACTTCCGACAGAATGAAGCAGACTTCGCCGCTAGACTGCTTCCGCAAGGAACCACAGGGGGGCCTATGGGCCGGAGACGCTCCAAACATTCGATCCCAACTCTTGGCATCTCAGTCGAGACTCGCATCAGCGTCGATCATTGGCCCAGTCAAGAGGACAGCCGCCTTTAGCTGAATAGAAGACAATCAGACGCCTCAGACCTTGTTTCCTACTCTCCTACAAGCAAGTCGCCCATTTGCGATTGGTTCCAAACCCTGTCAAGAAAAAAATCACTTCGATGTGAGTGAACAGCAGCAACTCAGGGAAACGAACAGCAATTTACAGAAACCAACAGAAACAATCCGCTAATTGGACTTCAGACCGCGGAACTCCCTAGAAAAAACTACCCCTTATACTGCTTCGGCGTGAGCGATGCCCGCAGATCTCGAGCGAGGTGAGGATATTCCGAAGAGTCGATTCAGAGGAGTTGTAGATCCGGGGGTTGATCTAGAAACTCTGGTTTCAGAAGTTCACATTTTGGGGCTCTCGATACTCCTTTAATTAGCAACCGTTGATTCTGAAGATTGGCTCTTTACTGTTTTGGCTTCTGGACACTCCTTATGTATGAGGGAGCAGATGGGAGGCAAAACCGGGGCGCCGCAGGAGCTTTGTGCAGTTACATCCGTGCAAGGTAACGCCGGAAGCACCCAAGCATTGATTCACCGTCCTGAGAATGCCGTTATGTTCACCTGTAAGAAAATCCGAAGCGGTAGCACCTACCTGGGCACGCATCTGTCCGCCAATGACTACTACTGCGAACAGGAACAAGTCAGCGGCATCTGGGTTGGGAAGGGTGCGGAGAAGTTAGGCATCGCAGGCCAGGCTATCGGAAAGGAGGATCCTGCCTTCGAAGCCCTGCGGTTGAACCAGCATCCGGACGGTTCCGGCAAACTCACACCACGGAACGTCGCCAATTCGATTCGCTCCTTCGATTTCCAGTGCGCCCCTCACAAGTCGGTCTCCATCATGGCTGTGATGATGGAAGACCGTCGTCTCTATGAGGCTCACGACCGGGCCAACCGGGCTGCGCTGGAGGAGTTGGAACGGTTCGCCGCGATTCAGACCGGTCAGGGACGGCGCAAACATTTTGAAGCGACGGGTAACCTCTGCGCAGCAGCCTTCCGCCACGACGCCTCACGGGAGCTCGACCCACAGCTCCACACCCATTTCGTGATTGCCAACGCCACCTGGGATTCGGGCAGTCAACGTTGGCTGGCGTTGCAAACCCACGACATCTTCAAAGCTATTCGCTACTGCGGGAAGGTCTACCAGAACGAGCTGGCCCGGGAATGTCGGAGCTTGGGCTATGAGATTGAAATGGTTCGAGAAGCAAAGGGAATGGTCGAAGGCTTCCAGATCAAAGGGGTGTCGGAAGAACTTCAGGTGAAATACTCCAAACGCCGGGCAGAGGTCGAAGCCGCCATCGACAAGTTCGTTGTCGAACGTGGACGCCAACCCAATCCCGCTGAGATCTCCCAACTGGCCAGTGAAACCCGCTCCCCGAAGCTCCGGGAGATCAGCACGCCTGCCGTCCGGCAGCACCAGCGGTCTCAACTGTCGCCTTCAGAGTTGCTCGCTTTGGAATCTCTGAAGCGACGGGCCTTGATACGAAGTCTCGAACGAACCCATGCCATCGAACCGACCGAGTTGCGCATGGAGTCGAACCGGCGTGCACTGACGCAAGCTCGCGATCATCTCTACGAACGACACTCCGTGTTGAAGGGGCACCAGATTCTGGCTGAGGCACTGAATCAAAGCCTCGGCGGTCTCGACATTCAGGGATTGAAAGATTGTCTGACCAGCCCCTCTACCGGGATGACACGGCTGGCTGAAAGCTCCCGCAATCCTCTCTTGTCCTGCCTGTGGGCCTCGAACCGGCTATTGGAACTGGAACGCTGGTCGGTGGAGTTTGTCAATCAAACCCAAAGCAGTTGTAGTCCCCTCGGACAGACTCGAGGAGTCGACTTTGACTTCAAGTCCGAAGAACAGCGATTCGCGGTTCTGGAGACACTCCAAACCACCGACCGGGTCTACGCCATTCGCGGCTGCGCCGGTGCGGGAAAGACCACCTGCCTGCAAGAGATCCAGAAGGGATTAGAAGCCGGTGGGAAGAACGCCTACTACCTGGCCCCCACGGCGGCTGCGGTAGAAGTCCTCCGACGGGATGGTTTCAGTCAGGCCACCACCGTCCACGACTTCCTGGCTAATCAGGCTGGGACACACTCAGAGCGGATTAACCGGAGTGTGCTGGTGGTTGACGAATCCAGCTTGCTGTCAACTCAACTTGGCGCGGCTTTGCTCAAGACCGCTCAGATTCATGACGCGCGGGTACTCTTTGTTGGCGATGTCCGGCAGCACGTCTCGGTCGAAGCTGGAGACTTTCTTCGAATCCTTGAGCAGCACTCCAAACTCAGGTCTTCGGAACTCCAGGACATCCGCCGCCAAATACCTGCCGACTACAACCGAGCCATCCGGCTGATGGCTCGAGGCGATGTGGGTGAGGGGTTGGAACGGCTGGATCAGTTGGGCTGTATCCATGAAGGCAAAGGAGACTATCTCCGGCAGGCTGCCGCTGCCTATGTCGAAGCGATCAGGAAGGGTGAGTCCTTTGAGCGGTGTATTGCCATTGCCCCTACCTGGGAGGAAAACCACCGACTGACGGAAGCCATCCGGGAACAACTGAAACAAAGCAGTAAGCTTCATTCCCCAACCGGGATTCAGATCCAAGACCCACTCGACTGGACCACTCAACAAAAAACACAAGTTCGCAGCTACAAACCCGGCATGGTCGTCACCCTGACCCGGCGGGCCGGAAGATTCGAGCCAGGCCAGTCCTTGGTTGTCGAGCGAGTCGAAGCTGGCCAGCTTTTCTTTCAGAACTATTTAAAACCTCTCGATCCAGCCAAGCACGCCGACAAACTTCAGGTGGCCACTCCTCGGCAGATCGAAATAGCCAACGGTGATCCCATCTTGATTCGGCGCAATGCCAGGAAGCTCGGGCTGGTGAACGGCGAGGTCTTGACCTGTGCAAGCATCGAATCCGATGGCTCGATCCAAACCAGGGAGGGCAAGATTCTTCCACCAGCCTTTCGGGACTTCTGTCATGGCTACGTCGTCACCAGCCACAAGTCTCAAGGGCGTACCCATGACCAGGTGATCGTTGCCGCCCAGCAGCTGGATGCCAAGGCGGCCTATGTCGCCTGCTCCCGTGGCCGACATCAAGCCTCTATCTTCACGCCGGACAAAGCACGTCTCTTCGATGCGGTGGAACAATCGGGAGACCGGGTGGCGCCTTCCGATGTTCTCGATCCGGTGTCGTTGCGTCCTGCGATCTGGCGGCAACAGGAACAGAAAGCCTGGCAGAAGGCAGTTGAACAGGCTTCGCTCCTGCAGAGGATCAGCGAGAGAGCAGAACCTGCAATCGAGCGAGAACCAGAGATTCGTCCTCCGTCGAAACTGATCCAATGGCGGGAAGTGCGTCTGCCTTCATCGGAACTGGAGATCGGCCTATGAGCCAGATCCCAGTCACGAGCTTGAGGCCGAAACCATCAGAACCAACGTTCGACTGGAGCAGTTCCATACTGCGACCTAGTGACCAGGAGTGCCGAGTGACTTCCCAATGCTATCTTCCCCGATCCTTCGAGAGCACCGTCATTGGAGCAGTCTTTGTGACCGCTGGGGGAGATCGCCGGTTCCACCCTGATCGCTTTCTTATGGAGGCTGAGCTTTCGGAACAGGGACGGTTGTTACGGCTCATCTACACGTGTCGCACAGTTGAAGTAGCTGGTCAACGTCTGGAAGTGCTCTTTGAGCATGCCATCGTGGGTCGGCTCGGCACGATCCTGCAGGGTCCCTCAGCGCTGGCGTCTCGTGATCAGCTCTGGGTGAGCAGCATCATGTCCATCGTTCCAGCGGTGGCAGATTCGAGGCTCGACAGGAGGTAGCTTGGATCTGCAGTCCGTTGGAACTCACAGCCATGACAGTGGAGCTAAGACACAATACTTCTAAGTCGAGCTTCGAATCGAATGCGAGTGGAAACAAACATCGAACACGTTCCAACTTTGTTTCCACTTTTCATTGCAGGTCACCCTCGAAGTGGAAACAGAGAGGAAACAAAGCGGATACACGTTCCAACTTCCCAGCGTCCGATCACCTTGGGAGCAAACTACTTAATGCCCGGAAAGCCTTACCAATCGATCTTGATTCCCTACGAAGAAGAGATCCTCAGCCTGAGACGGCAGCGCCCTCCTATGGCCTTCGCGCGTATTGCTGAACTCCTCATGGAGAAGCATCAGGTTCCGATTCAGCGCGCTGCAATCTGCAAGTTTGTGAAACTGCGCGCGCGCTGGAAAAAGAAGGAAACACAACAGAACCGCGCTACTTCCAAGACCTGGAACACGGCGCAGAGTCACGGGTCTCAACCTCAGAGCGCCCTAACGAGACAAAAAACAGGCGCTGTACCACTTAACTCGGCAGGAACTGAAAACCGCCAGCCATGGCTCGGCTGGCAGAACGAAAAGCCTGCTTCACGAGAGAAGATGCTCACCACCTTTACACCCAGCAATGAATACAACCTCACCCGCCTCACACCGGAAGAGGCGGCGGCCTACGCCGAACAACTGAAACGTGAAAGAGAAAAGAACGGAGGATAACCATGTCATGCACCCTGTTTTTCACAGCCGGCGCCAAGGGAGGCTCCGGCAAGACCACTGCCGCGAAGTTCCTCATTACCTATCTGCGCGAGCACGGAGAGCTTCCACTGTTGATGGATCTGGACGATGAGAACCATACCCTGGCCCGATTCTTTCTCGACGCTCTACAGATCAAACTGCATCAGGAGTTTGCACAGGATGTGGTGATTGAAAAGGCCTTGAGCGGTGAACATCGATTCATCGTGGCAGATCTGAAGGCAGGAACCGGGCATGATGTCTTGAAATGGTTCCTGACTCTCCCGTTCGAGGAACTGAAAGACCGAGGAGTTCGCCTGGTTTGCCTTGGCTCGGTCACCAGCGCGCCCGACAGTGTTCAATCGTTTTTGAACTGGGCCGCCGCGCTCGCTCATCACGTCGACTACGTCATCTTCCGCAACCTCAAGGACGGGGACAACCTCTACGACTACGACCAGACCCGGCAGGCACTGGAGTTCCGGGGGACTTACGACCCGGATCATGTCACCCTCGAGAAACTCTCTCCTCTCTACCAGACGGAACTGGAGATTCGCAAGCTGACCATCACCGAAGTCTTGGGGCTCACCGATCGCACTTCCGGCGAGGAACGGATCGGACCAATCTTGTCCCCGCTGCTGGCCCGAGCTCGCTTGCGAAACTATCAGCGTGGCATCTATGAACAGCTCAACCAAGTCATGGAGCGGCTTTTCCACGCTGAACTTAACGTGGTGGACAGCCTCAGAGGAACCGCCCATGGCTGAAGATGACAACACCCATTTCGATTTGCTAACAAAAGATCTCTCCCCAGAGCAACGCTCCGAGTTCTTTCAGGTCTTACACACCGCTGGAATCTCTCGTCAGGATGTCGAGCTGGCTAAGCTGTTGCGAGCCCTCCAGCTCTACCGAGCTCTCTACGACGAGATTCCAGCGCGCGTCTGGCAGGCAGTCAAGCAAGCCGATGCTCTTCACCGGACCTTCAGATCGTTGCATGAGAGTGCGGCCATTCGCTGGGACGAGGTGCTCAGTCAGCTGGAACGAAACATGACAGCGGCTTTCACGATTACCAATGAATTCCGAGAAGCCAGGAGCGTCGTCGTTACGGCCATCCAGAAGTCCAAGACTGACGTTGCACAGACCCTGGAAGCCACCCTGAGGAAGTCGTTGTCGTCCGGACTTCTTACACCGTTTGAGACATTCGTGAATGACATCAAGGATCGATGTGGAAGGACCGCGATTGAAGCCCAGCAGATATCACTCCATCTCAGGCAAGCCCGACGAATCCACATCGGCGGCTACGCGCTGGCCGCAATGGTCCTTACTGTCGTACTGACTGTAGTCATTTGGATCAGCGGCGCCCGACACTATGCCGAGCGGGAACATCAGTTGATTCAACAAATCGACCAGAATCGCCTGGTCCTGGCAGAACTGGCGCGCAAGGGAGCAACCCTGAAAGTGAAGCGCAGCCCTAAAGACGCCAACCAGCTCTATTTGATCATCGAGCACGCCACGGCCTGGACCGCCGACCAAGATGCGGTGGTCGAGCTGAAGTAGTGTCTCAGGACTCAACGATCCCTCACAGTTGATCTTTAGGGCGCGGAAATACCACGATGCTAGAAAAGCCACTCTACCCTCAGAACTCAGTGTTCAGCTTATTAACTGTCCAGGAGGTCGCTGAACTATTGCGAGTCTCTCCCGACTGGGTGCGGTCACACGCCACTCGCAGCAATCCCCGGCTGCCTGCAATCAAGATGGGAACCGCGAAAGGCTCACCGCTTCGTTTTCGACTCTCGGATATCTTGGAGTTTGTTGAAAAATGGACAACATCCAAATAACATTACCCCCCTCTTTTGACTTCCGAAGATTGGGGGCGCACATGCCGCGTTACCGACATCAGAAGGGGTATGTTCGGCTGGTCGGGAAAACCGTAAAGAAATGGAAAGGCTTCTTCCACATCTACATTACTGGGCTCGATGGTCAGGAGCGTCGCAAGAAGACATCGGTTATTCTCGGCGAAAGATCGGAGCTCAAGAAGTGGGAGGCCGAACAAAAACTGGCGGGGCTTATCACTAAGGAGACTGGGCGAACAACCCAGCCCGATCCGGATTTCACTTTCGGGTGGTTCTGGCAGTATCGCTTTTTGCCTCTCAAAGAGGGCGCCTGGTCGGCCAACACTCGATCCAGCATTATCGGCATCTTCGACAAGCACGTCTTGCCACGCTTCCGAGAGGTAAGACTGAAGGATCTGAACCGCTTTGACATTCAGATCCTTCTCAACGACCTTGCGAAGGTAAAATCGCAGAGTCTTGTAGCTACCGTCTATACTTATTTTCGGTCTGCCATCGCAGAAAGCATCGATCAAGAGTTTCTTGAACGCAATCCCTGTCGCAAGCTTTCCCTTCCCAAGGTCGAACACAGGCCGTGCGAACGATTCCTATCGCTAGTAGAAATCACGCAGCTCGATCGGCATCTAACAGGTAAGGATAGGCTCATCTTTCGTCTCTTCGTTCTGCTCGGCTTCCGCCCCGGTGAGCTCTTTGCTCTCCGGTGGGATGACGTCAGGCTTGGTGCCATTCGCATTGACGAAGCCGTTTACCGAAACCAACTCGGAGACACCAAGACTGAAGGCAGTCGAGCCATCATCCCGCTGCCTTCGCAAATCGAAGCTGAGCTCGATCTGCATCGCCAGTTTTGTCCACGCACCGAGCCAAGAGACTTCATTTTCGAGGCGCGGTATCAGGGACGCCCCATGGACCCGCGCAGTTACCTGAGGCGTTTTCTTAAGCTAGCAGCGAAGCAGATAGGGATAGAAGGGCTCACCTACCAGTCCTTACGGCGTAGCTTTGCCACGCACTTTCAGCGTCATGGACAGCCCAAAGAAGCCCAAGCCGTCCTCAGGCACAGTGACATCTCGACTACTCTCGGGATCTACACCAAACTCATTCCTGAGTCAGCTCGCCAAGCGCTTGGTTCAATGTATGAAGAGATGTTTGTGGGGAAGGAAACGGCCGCCGAGGGGAGAAATTCAGAGAACCTCGATGTCAATTGCCGACAATTGCCGACAACCTCAAAACCAGGCGTCCGTAAGTTGTTGATAAATGGTCGGGGCGAGAGGATTCGAACCTCCGACCCCCTGGTCCCGAACCAGGTGCTCTACCAGGCTGAGCCACGCCCCGTCATTGCGTGAGAGGAATTGCTTCTTTGGAAAAAGACGCTGGCCAGCTAGCCATTGCTTCGGCCAGATCGTAATTCGTCCGATCGATCCTTAGCGGCGTAAGCGAAACGTAGCCCTCGGCCACGGCCAAGTAATCAGACGCGGGATTTTCTTCGGCTTCCGGCAAATGCAAGTCCTGGTCAAGCCAGAAGTACTTCCGTCCACGGGGATCCGTGTTCTCCACTACCAGGTTGCGGATATTTCGCTTGCCCTGGCACGTGATGCGCACTCCTTTCACCGGAGCGACAGGCACGTTGACGTTCAAGATCGAACCCCGCGGCAACGGAGAATCGAGAATCCTTCGGGCAAGACAAGCCGCAAACTGTGCTGCCCCTTGGTACTGAAAATCAGTCCAGGTCGCGAGCGAGATCGCGAAGGCCGGAATGTCGTGATTCGCACCTTCGATCGCCGCAGCAACCGTGCCCGAATAACCGATATCTCTGCCCAGGTTGGGTCCCCGGTTGATACCGGATACGACCAAGTCAGGACGCGCTGGCAACAGATAGTGCAACGCCAGGATCACACAGTCGGTTGGCGTTCCCGATACCGAGTAGCGCCCCTCCGCTACCGCTTCACACCGAATCGGATCGTGCAGAGTCAACGACTGGCTGGTGGCGCTTTTCTCTCGATCGGGGGCAACAATCGTCACCCCGGCAACTCCGGACAGCGCTTCGGCCAAAATCAAGATGCCGGGCGAGTGGACACCGTCGTCATTCGTGAGGAGGATTGCCGCCAAAGAAATCAGCCCAAAGTCGATGGTCGGGACGAGAGGATTTGAACCTCCGACCCCACGCACCCCAAGCGTGTGCGCTACCAGGCTGCGCTACGTCCCGACGCAGGGCGCGAATCTAGCACCCGCGATTCAGGATTGTCAAGATGTCGCGCAGCTCGAGCTTCACCTGGTCGAGCTTTTCGGGCAGAGGGCTCGCCTGCCTGGCCTGGGTTTCGGCAGTGCTGGCGTTCGAGGGAGCAGGTTCCACAGTGCTCTCCCTTCGGGAGGAAAGCACCTTTCGCGCACCCGCAATGGTGTATCCACGATCGTAAAGCAGATCTTTGATCGTGACTACCATCTCGACGTCCTTCCGGCGGTACATTCGCCGCCCGTTGGCACCTTTGGCGGGCGATAGGCTCGGGAACTCCGATTCCCAGAATCGGAGCACGTACGGCTCCAGCTTCAAGAGCCGGCAAACCTCTCCAATGCGAAAATAGAGCTTGTTGGGGATTTCAACGGGGTCCGGCATGGCAGCCACTCGGGTCATCAGCCCGTCTTTCGCTCCACCTTCTGCTTGATGATGATGGGAGTTCCCACAAAACCGAAGCGGTCTCGGATTTGGTTGATGAGGTAACGTTCCAGCGAAAAATGAATCTTGCTCTGCTTGTTGGTGAACAGGGCAAACACCGGCGGCGCCGTGCCGACTTGTGTCATGTAGTGTACCTTGACTTGTTTGTTGGCCGGTATGGATGCCTTGTTCAGCGCGGCTTTCTGAAGGAAGGCATTCAGTTCACCAGTGCCGACGCGCATGCGGCGAACCTGAGCCACCGTTTCGATGAGTGAAAACAGTTTGGGCAGCCGCTGCCCGGTCTCGGCCGAAACGAAGATGAGCGGCGCATAGTCCAAATAGCGAATCTTGTTTCGTACCTGTTCTTCGTACGACTTCATTGTATAGGAGTCTTTGGAAATCTTGTCCCACTTGTTGACCACCAGAATCACGGCGGCGCCAGCCTCGTGGGCATAGCCCGCAATGGTCGCGTCAAGTGACGATGCCTGTTGTGTCGCGTCGATCATGACCAGCGCGACGTCGCAGCGCTCCAGGCTCCGGCGTGCCATCAGTACACTGAGCTTCTCCGCCATCAGAGCGGTCTGGGCCTTTTTGCGAATTCCGGCCGTGTCCAGCAGCCGATAGACGCGGCCATTCCTCACCACCAACGAGTCGACAACATCGCGCGTTGTTCCAGGCACCGGAGATACGATCGAACGCTCTTCTCCCACCACTTTGTTAAGCAAAGTGGATTTCCCGACATTAGGCTTGCCGACAATGGCGACTTTGATTTCGCGCGCCGCGGCAGGGCTTTCACCAGCCTGGTGCGGGAACGTGCGCACGACCGCGTCCAACAGGTCGCCAATGTTCAAGCCGTGCTCAGCAGAAATCGGAAACACTTCATTGATACCCAATTCGTGGAATTCCTGGACGTCGTTCCAGAGCTTCGGACTGTCGAATTTGTTCACCACCAGAAACAGTGGCTTAGAAGACTGGATGAGAAGCTTGGCCAGCTCCAGGTCCAAAGCTGTGATACCTGATCGGCAGTCCACGACGAACAACACCGAAGCCGCCAGCTGAATTGCCGTTTTCGCCTGGTTGAAAATGTGCCGCGGAATCAGGGCAGTGTCGCCAGGATCCATACCTCCCGTGTCTATCAATTCGAATGAACGCCCTGCCCACTCAGCCACCTCCACATTGCGGTCGCGGGTCATCCCCGGCTCATTTCCAACCAGCGCTTTGTGCTTTCCGCAGATGCGGTTGAACAGAGTCGATTTGCCGACATTCGGGCGGCCAACAATAGCGACAACTGGCAGTTTCACGAAAGAATGTCCTCCCCCATTTGAGCGTTCCAACCGGAGGCACCAGCTGCAGCGGCCCAAAAAACTCGCTCGTCTGCATCATCGCAGAATGAAGGCGCAAGATAAACAGGAACGGCCTGGAATCGCCTGACCAAGGAGCGTACCGCCATCGGGAAACTATCGGGAAACCTTTTGACAAGCCCGGAGGCCACAGGTAATCTGGCCCTCGCAGCTCTCCTTGGCGCCCATTGTTTGAAAATCCATGAACCGACTGTTCTCCCTCTCAGAAGCCAATTCTTTGATCCCGCAGCTGAAAGTCCTGCTGGCCAAGGTGCAGGCTGCAAAACGGCGAATGATGGAGATGAAGCCGCACCTCGAAAAGGCCGTACAAGCGCACGTTTACGATTGGGGAAGCCGATTCGGCTGCGAATACGTTGGCATTCTCGACGCATTTCAGCTGGCAGTGCATGACATCGAAGAGCTGGGCGTCGTGATCAAGGACTTGGATCTTGGATTATGCGACTTTCCGCATCAGCGCGATGGGCGAGTGGTCTATCTTTGTTGGAAGCAAGACGAAAAGGAAGTCGCCTGGTGGCACGACCTGGATAGCGGCTTCGCGGGTCGCCAGCCGGTCTGATCCGAATTCATGCCAATCAGACGTTTTCGATCCCATCGAATCCGATCAGTTCCTGTTCTAGCTCCAATTGAACCCCATAATGCCGCAGAACTTCGGCCTGGACGAGCCGGATTAACCCGAGGACATCGGAAGCCTTGGCTCCGCCCAGATTCACGATGATGCCCGCGTGCTTTGGGGAGATCTGCGCCCGCCCGATCCGGGTGCCCTTCAGGCCGAGGTCTTCAACCAACCTGCCTGTGTAGTGCCCGGGCGGGCGCTTGAAGACGCTGCCGGCCGTAGGGTACTGCCAGGGTTGCTTTTCACAGCGCCGTGAAAGGATTTCCTCGCGAGCGATGAACAGCCCCTCGACCGTTCCCTTTGGGAAGTGGAAGGTAGCGCCCAGAATGTAGGTGTCGCGAATCGCGTGAGCCCGCCGGTAGTCGAACCCCACTTGGGATTTGCTTAGAAAGCGGCGGTTCCCATCGAAGTCCATGCACTCCACTTCCAGCAAGTGATCGGAGATCTCAGCATCGAAAGCGCCTGCATTCATGCGCAACGCGCCTCCCAGCGTGCCCGGTATTCCGGAGAGCCTTTCCAGCCCTGCCAAGCCACGCTTCAGGCATTGGGACACGAATCCATCTAGCGCAAGCCCGGCACCTGCAGCAACGGTTGCCCCCTGGAACTCGAGGCGGTTGAAATGCTTGAGATGGACAACGATTCCGTCGAATCCCGTGTCGCTTACGAGGACATTGGCTCCGCCGCCGAGGATGAAACTCGGAACGCCACGGGACCGAATCAGCTCGTTAAGACGCCGCAAATCTTCAGAGTCCTTTGGGCAAACCAACACTCGGGCAGGGCCGCCGATTCGGTAGGTAGTCCTATCCTTTAAGGGCTCGTTCTCAAGAACCTCGCCGCGAAGCTCGGCGCGCAATGCCTCGATCGTAAGTCCGCCTGGCAATTGGGTCATGCGGCTGAACACTCACACAAGAGATCGTAAAGCCACTCCATGATAATGGAAGTGGCTCGCGGTCTTGAGCGTTTTTCAGCAAGCGGGGACAGATGCGTCGAAGGGGTGTGGCCAGCATATTCCCCAAGGGCGGCCCTGTCGAGCTTCTGAGCCTTACTCCTTCTTATTTATAGACCAATTTCCGCGTGCCTTCGCCGAAACCTCCATGGACGGTCGTTTCGACCGTCCAGGTCTTGCCGTCGGCCGACAAACTTCGAGTCTCCTTGGTTTCGCGCGTCCCATTGGGAGTCTCCATGACAGACTCCGTCACGAGCTTCGTACCTTCCCAATGAGTCTTGGATTTGATCGAGTTGCCCCGAAAGCCTTCATTGACGTTCTCCTTGCCATCGGTCGTATGACGCGACTCGAAGGTCCGCTCTTCTCCTTGAAACTCCATCTTGCGCTTGATAACCAGCGCGTCACCTTCGTGGGCAAGCGAAAAGGACCCCATGCCCATCCCACGCCCCCGGCCTCCACCTCCTCGACCTCCAGGTCTCGCATCGCCCATTTCGCTTTTCTCTCGATCGAGTACCCAATCCCCAGTGAAGTTTGGTTTGGTGTCTTGCGCGAGCGCAGCCACCACACCCAAAAGCAAGATCATCGTCGCGACGATCCCTCGTCTCTCATTCATTCGGCACCTCCGCCGTTTCTTGTTGTTGGGCCGCACTGAAATCCGCTGCAGCCTTGCGTCTCGTATATTGACGTGTTACTGAAGGAGCAGGTTACGGCATTCAGAGTCGCGGGCGCTTGAGGAAGCAAGATTTGCATGGCCGTGAAGAAATTCTGCGGTCCTCGGAATAGAACCCACTTCTCGACGGCTTTAGAGAATGAAAGGTAAAGGTCGCAGACCTCCTTTGGCTGGCGAGATGCATCATTGTAAAGCGTGCGCGCAGTGAGCTAGAACTCGAAGGGAGGAGGACAATGAACGCGAATGCCGACAACAGAACCGCTGAGTACTTTGGGCTGACAGTAGAAGTAGTTTGTGAAATGAAGCACTACACCTTGATTCGCTTCGGCGATCGCGAGTTCGTGGTCGCCACCAGCGATCTCATCTTTGCCCGCCAACTCTCCCGCGCTGCCTAACGCCTGCCTTTGCCGAAGCGCCTGGGGTTGAAGTTTTGTCCCAGGCGCTTTGGTTCCAACCCGCCTCTCAAACTGCTTGATGGTTCGCTGCTTCCTAAGTCCACGTTGCTCCAGACAACGTTTTACACTACTGTGACACTCTGACCCGTGCTTGATGGTAGTGGTTTTGTATCGTCTGAAGAGAAATAGCTCCTGCTCCAGCGGTGTTGGGATCTATGAAGGTTGGAAAGCTCTGGCTGTATGCGTTCGTCGCCTTGTTACTCAATAGCGCCTATCTCTGGCCGCTCGCTGAGCCTTCGCTGTTGTACCTAGGCAACCTTGTGGCGCACATGGTGCTTGGCTTGGTGCTGGCTGCGGCATGTTTGGCCTATGTGCTGAGACACTTCAAGTCCATGCCGTTGGCGATGCGCGTCGGGCTGGTCCTTTTTCTTCTTAGCGCCCTGCCCGGGATGGCCTTGATGAAAGTGGGGGCGATGCAGCCAACCCGGTGGCTGCTGCACATACATATCGCGATGGCGATTCCAGCGGCGGTCGTCCTGGGCGTAGCATTCCGCGCATTCTCCAGGAGGGCAGGCCTGGGAATCGATCG
Organism: Acidimicrobiia bacterium; assembly: GCA_016871215.1. Taxonomy (GTDB): domain Bacteria; phylum Acidobacteriota; class Terriglobia; order Versatilivoradales; family Versatilivoraceae; genus VFZK01. Next base: position 29,515 of record VFZK01000001.1, read on the forward strand.
AGATACCTCGCGACTGGCTTGGCGCACCTACTTGGTAGCTGTTCCGATGCTGGCCGTCTTTCCTGCCGGGGTGAAGACTTATCAACACTACTTCCCTTCGGGGGCAGACCGAATTCAGAATCCCACAACAGCGCCGGCGTCGATGTACGAGGAAGGTCCTGGTCAAGACAGTCCGTTTTTCCCGTCGTCTGCTAATACGACGAGCGGGAGAACGATTCCTTCGAATTTCTTCATGACCTCGGAGACCTGCAAACGGTGCCACGCAGATATCTACGAGCAGTGGAACTCTTCGATGCATCACTTCTCCTCGTTCAACAACCAGTGGTATCGGAAGTCGATCGAATACATGCAGGATGTGGTTGGCACGAAACCTTCCAAGTGGTGTGCAGGGTGTCACGATCACGCCGTATTCTTCAATGGACGCTTCGACACTCCGATTAAGGAACAGATCAATACGCCAGAGGCCCAAGCGGGACTGGCGTGCACCTCCTGCCATTCCATCGTCAAGGTCAATGACAGCATGGGCAACGGTGGCTTTGTCATCGAGTACCCTGCCTTGCATGACCTGGCCGCCAGCAAAAACAGGTTCTTGCAGTGGGCTCACGATTTCCTGGTAGAAGTCGATCCTGAACCGCACAAGAAGATCTTCATGAAGCCGTTTCACCGGCAGGATGTTGCAGAGATGTGCTCTACTTGCCACAAGGTTCACCTCGACGTTCCGGTGAACGCCTATCGCTGGATGCGGGGGTTCAACGACTACGACAACTGGCAAGCCAGTGGGGTCTCCGGACAGGGAGCACGTTCCTTCTATTATCCCAAACAGTCGCAGAAATGTGTCGACTGCCACATGCCCCTCGTTGACTCCAATGATCTCGGGAACGTCAATGGCAAAGTGCATTCGCATCGTTTTCCCGCGGCCAACACGGCGGTACCTCTGGCCAACCAGGATCACAAGCAACTGCAAACGGTGATCGACTTCCTCAGAAATAAGCACGTGACCGTCGACATCTTCGCGTTAAGCGTGGGTCAGCCGGCAGGTGAAACCACGGAGCCGGTAGCCAAGCCGCCCGAAACCTTGCAGCTCTCGAGCTCCTTCGCCGTGGGCGAAGAGTCGGAGTCGTTCGGAGCGGGCTCTGTCGCTTCGACGGCACCCGCGGCTCAGATCGTGGCTCCGCTCGACAAGGTGCCCGCCGCCGTTCGGCGAGGCGATTCAGTGAGAGTCGACGTCGTCGTCCGGACCCGCACCGTCGGGCACTTCTTTCCCGGTGGCACCGTGGACGCCTTCGACGTCTGGCTGGAGTTGCAAGCGATCGACCGCAAAGGTCAGACCGTTTTCTGGAGCGGTCGGGTAGAAGACAACGGGAAAGGTCCTGTCGAGCCAGGGGCCCACATGTATCGATCCTATCTGCTCGACGAACGCGGCAACCACATCAACAAGCGAAACGCCTGGGCAGCCCGATCGGTTTTGTACGTCCGGCTGATTCCGCCGGGAGCGGCCGACACGGCGCATTTCCGGCTGCACATTCCCGAAACCGCCGGCGACCGCATCACGCTGAAAGCGAAACTCAACTATCGCAAGTTCTCATGGTGGAACACTCAGTGGGCCTACGCCGGCATCCGGGACCTGCAGCAGGGGAGCTTTGGCCTGGACAAAGGCTACGACGATGGGCGTTGGATCTTCAAGGGTGACCTGTCGCAGGTATCGGGCAAGCTGAAGGAGATCCCAGACGTTCCGATCGTCGCGATGGCCGAAGACGAGAAGCAGTTGCTCGTCGTGGACCGCAACGGCGCCATGCCGGATCAAAGGCCGAAGTATGAGAAAGACGACCTGCTACGGTGGAACGACTACGGAATCGGGCTGTTACTGCAGGGTGACTTGAAAGGCGCCGAAGCCGCCTTTTTGGGAGTGACCGAAATCGATCCATCCTACGTCGATGGGTGGGTAAACGTTGGCAGGAGTCGCCTTCAGGAGGGCAATACGGCTGGTGCACAGCAGGTCTTGAGGAAGGCGCTAGACCTGGATGGCGAGCTGGCAAAATCGAACTACTTTTATGCTTTGTCCCTGAAGACACAAGGTAAATACGATGAGGCGCTGCTCCACTTGCGTAAAGCGTTGGCGAAGTACCCCCGCGACCGTGTGGTGCGCAACCAGGCGGGCCGGCTCCTGTTTCTAAAGCGCCAATACGCGGAGGCCATCCGCGAGTTCGAAGAAACTTTGAAGGTGGATCCGGAAGACTTGCAGGCCCATTACAACCTGATGTTGTGTCACCAAGGTCTGGGGAATACCGAACAGGCGGATCGCGAACAGAAGCTCTACCTGCGCTTCAAAGCCGACGAATCGGCTCAAGCCATCACGGGTCCAGTCCGGTTACGCCACCCACAGGCAAACAACGAGCGGCAGCCGATTCACGAGCACGTTTCGGTGCCTCTCGGCAATCCGGCCGACACACGCCCAACGAAATCAACCAGCCGCACTTACGCTGCAGTCGAGCCCTAGGGCCAAGCCAAGAGGCTGCTGTGCAGCGTGACCATCTGATGTGTATGATGAGATCAGGAAAGTAGTGCCCAGGCCGTGAACGTTGATTCTTCGAGGATGTTGGACACAACAGATGCTTCGATCGAAATCGCGTAGCAGGATCTACGGAATCGTCTTCTCGTGTTCGATGCTGGCTGGATCTCCGTATTTGCAAGCTGCGGGCCCAGCTGCGCAAAAGACGCCGTCCCGACCGGCCGCAGCGCTCGTCGCAACGGCCAAGGGCTTTCCTGTGCAGTTTACCGACATCACGCGCCAGGCCGGCATTCGCTTTCAGCACAACACCGGGGCATTCGGGCAGAAGTACCTGCCGGAAACGATGGGCTCGGGTGGCGCTTTCCTTGACTACAACAACGACGGCTGGCAGGACATCCTGCTGATCAACAGCATGGACTGGCCGGGACACAAGCGCCGTTCGTCTTTTCCGGCGCTGTACCGCAACAACAAGAATGGCACCTTCCTCGATGTCACTCGGGAGGCGGGTTTGGCAGTCGAAATCTATGGCATGGGGGCTGCCATCGGCGATTACGACAACGACGGCTGGGTGGATATTTTCATCAGCGCGCTGGGTCCCGACCGTCTGTTCCGCAACCTGGGTAATGGCAAATTCCTGGATTTGACCCAGAAGGCCGGACTGCAAAACCCGGAGTATGGCGCCAGTGCCGCCTGGTTGGACTACGACAAGGACGGAGATCTCGATCTGATTGTCACTCAGTACGTCCAGTGGTCGACGGAAACAGACATTCGTTGTTCTCTCGATGGCGTGAACAAATCCTACTGCACTCCAGAGTCGTACAAGGGCGTTTCTTCCCGGCTATTTCAGAATCAAGGAAAGAGTACGTTCTTGGATGTTACCCAGAAGGCCGGGCTGCTCGATCCCACCGGCAAGGCTTTGGGCGTCGCTGTTTTCGATTCCAACAATGATGGTTGGCCAGACCTATTAATCGCCAATGACACCCAGCCGAACCGCCTGTACCTGAACAACCGAAACGGGACTTTCACGGAGCGCGGCGTTCAGGCAGGGATCGCATTTAGCGAAGATGGGACGGTGCGCGGAGCGATGGGAGTGGACACAGCCGACTACGACGGATCGGGATTCGCCAGTCTGCTCATCGCCAATTTCTCGAATGAAATGCTCAATCTCTATCACAACGAAGGGAAAGGGCTCTTCGTCGATGAAGCCCCGACTTCAACCGTGGGCCAAGCCAGCTTATTGACGTTGGCCTTTGGCTGCTTCTTTTTCGACCTGGACCTCGATGGACGCATGGATATCTTCGTGGCAAACGGGCATGTCGAGAACGATATCAACAAGGTCCAGAAGCGTGTGACCTATCCGCAGCCGCCGCATCTGTTTCACAATCGCAGCAACAAGCAGTTTGCAGAAATCACCCAGCTGGTTGGTCCCAGTATGAAGATCCCTCGCGTGGCAAGGGGTGCTGCCTATGCCGATATCGACAACGACGGTGACCTGGACGTGCTTGTCACTGCCAATGGCGGACCCGCCGTGCTATGGCAAAACGATGGAGGCAACGCGAACCGTTATCTCAGGATCAAGGCCGTGGGTACGCGGAGCAACCGCGATGGCATCGGGGCCGTCGTGCGTTTGAAGCTGCCTTCCGGAGCCCTTTGGCAACAAGTGAAAAGCGGCAGCAGCTATTGCTCACAGAATGAATTGCCCGTCACCTTTGGCCTCGGCAAGACTGCTCAGATCCCAACGCTGGAAGTCGTTTGGCCCAGTGGCACTGTCGACCGGATAACGAACGTCTCGTCGAATCAGTTCCTCACCGTCCAAGAAGGCACAAACAGCGCCCAACCGGTTGCTTTGACCTCGCTGAAATGATTTTGCAAGCAACTCGCCTGCGCCATGGTCGCGCCACGCGGGGCGGCCGTGACGTGAAGACAAGCTATTATAGAAACTCCAGACAGACACTTCGCTTCCTCGCTTTCGTTCCAAATCCGTCGAGCGAATGGTCCATGCTAGAATGCGTTACTGAAGTTTCCGTCTTGGTAGCTGTGAAGCGAGCGGTAGCTTTCGGGCCGCGGGACTGGTAGTCATGGTCAAAGAAGTAGAGCCCAAGTATCTTTCATCTTCTCTCGCGAAGCCATCATTCCCAAAGATGACCTACCCACAGTTTCTCAAGACTGTGCCGGATGATGTCCACGCTGAGTGGGTCGACGGTCAGGTAGTGCCAATGACACCGGTTTCTAGCGATCACAGCAAGTTATCCGTCTTTCTGGCAGCTCTGCTGTTGCACTTCGCCCCAATTCGGGACGCAGGGGAGGTCTTTTCCGAACCGTTCCAAATGAAGACTGGCCCGGATTTGCCGGGGCGATCGCCGGACTTAATCTTCGTCTCTAGGGAAAGACTCAGCCAGCTCAGAAGAAACTACCTGAAAGGCCCAGCCGATCTGGTCGTAGAAATCATCAGTCCTGGCAGCCGCGCGCGGGACCGCAGGGAGAAGTTCCACGAATACGAGCAGGGTGGCGTGCGCGAGTATTGGCTGATCGATCCGGTGCGCCAGCAGGCTGAGTTCTAAGAATTGGGCAAGAATGGAGCATTTCGCCCGATTAGCGTTGAAGAGGATGGCGTCTTTCGAAGCCAGGTGCTGAAGGGTCTTTGGCTCCGCGTATCCTGGCTGTGGCAATCGCCACCGCCGCCGTTGATGACAGTACTGAAGAGTTGGAAGCTGATCTGAGTGTCCTTTTGCCTGTCTCGTCGGCCGGCTGAAATCCCAACCAAATAGAACATGATCCATTCGAAAACATGTGGCTTGGCTGCCAGGCGTCCAGTAGTCGTGCTGACCCTGGTTGCGGCCGCGCTAGGCTGTCTCGCTGCCCTCCTCACGTATCAAAAACTCAGTGCGGCTGCCGCACAACCGGCTTCCCAGAAGGCTTCGCCGCAACAGAAACTGCTCTATCACAACAACATTGCCATTGCACTCATGGAGCAATTCAACTTCCGTGAGGCGCTCGGCGAACTGGCTCAGTGTTTGAAGATCGAATCGAAGTTCGTGCCGGCTTTGGTGAATTCTGCCCTGGCTCACTTCTACCTTCAGGAATTCCCGCAAGCTGAAGAATACCTGAAGAAGGCAATCGCCATCGATCCTGCACAGCCAAACGCGCTCTTTGCCCTCGGCATGATCTACCGGAATCAGAACCAGATGGAGGAAGCACTGGCCTCCTTCCGGAAGATTTTGGCTGCAGACCCTCAAGACCCTCCGACGCTCTACCAGGCCGGGCAGATTTACCTGAAACAGCAGAAGTATGGAGAGGCCGTCGAAACGCTGCGCAAGGTTGTCGAACTTTCGCCTTACGACATTGCAGCGCACTACAACCTGGCGACTGCGCTAATTCGCAAAGGCGACCAAGTTGCAGGCCAGAAAATGATGGAGACCTTCACGCGCCTCCGGGAGAAAGGAGGCATCAGCAACACGGGTACCCAGTACGGCGAACAGGGCCAGTACATGTTGGCCATTGGCGAGTACACCGAGATCAAAAGCATCGTCAAGGAGCTGCCCCCTGCCCGCCATCGGCCGATCCAGTTTGTCAACGTGACCGAGGCAGCCGGAATCCGTTTTGTACACGGAGCTCAGGGGCCTGCCTCCATCTCGATCGAGAACCTCGTTTCGGCCATGGGTTCTGGAGCATCCTTCTGCGACTACGACAAAGACGGGGCTCTCGATCTCTATCTGGCGAATGCCTCGTCGGATCAGCCCAAGTCTCACGGAGCGCTCTACCGCAACGACGGTAAAGGACGTTTCGAGAACGTGACCGAGAAAGCCGGCATTCGAGCAACCGGTCTTGGCATGGGAGCCTATTGGGGCGACTTAAACAACGATGGCCACGCCGATCTCTTCTTGACGAAGTACGGAACAAACCAGCTCTATCTGAATAGTGGCGACGGGACGTTTGTCGATGTCACGGAGAAATCTGGCCTCGGTCGCGATGAGCACTGGCATCTGTCGGGTGCCTTGTCTGACGTGGACCATGACGGAGACCTCGACATCTTTGTCGGCAACTACTGGGATACGAAGCAACCCCATGACGAGTTACCCGGAGCGACGGTGATCCGCGACTTGGGCGCTATTCCTGGTGGCGCATGCCATCTTTATCGAAACAACGGCGATGGCACGTTTACCGACATCGCAAATGAAGCCAGGGTCAAACTGGCCAACGAATCCATCTCTTCTGTCGTCTTCACGGATTTCGACAACCGGCGCGACATCGACCTCTGGGTCGCCAGCGAACGGGGAGGCAGCCATCTCTACAGCAACGAGAGAGTCGGCACCTTTCTGGACGTCATTCCGAAAGACCTGGCGATGAATTCGCTGAATCCCTTCAGTGTTTCGGTAGGCGACTATAACAAGGACGGCTGGATGGATTTTGCAGTTACCCGGCATTCCGTCGAAGGTACCTGGCTGGTCCGGAATCTCGGAAGCGGGAAATTCGATCAAGCCGCTCTGCTGGCCAATGAGAATCTGCCAGCCAAAGGCAGCACCGGTTGGATGTCGCACTTCTTCGACTACGACAATGATGGCGACGTGGATCTGTTCCTGGTCAACGGGGGTCAGTCCGCCGCCGATGCCAACTCGAAAGATGCCGGACCCGAGCTATGGGAGAACCAAGGGAACAGCAAATTCATCAATGTCACATCCAAGACGGCTCTAAGTCGCGAGGTCGGCAAGCCCTATCGCAGTGCCACTTTTGGGGACTACGACAACGATGGCGACACAGACGTCCTGCTCACTGTCAACGGCGGTAGCCCCGTCTTGCTGCGCAACGATGGAGGCAACGAGAACAACTGGATCAAGGTCCGGCTGCAAGGCACGAACAGCAACAAGTCAGGCATTGGGACCAAAGTCGAAGTCAAGTCAGGAGCGCTTTGGCAGAAGGTCGAAGTGAACGGAGGCAGCGGCTATCTCTCGCAGAGTCCGCCCGAAGTCATCTTCGGCCTGGGATCGCTGAGATCGGTCGATGCTTTGCGCCTCTTGTGGCCGGGCGGAGTGTTGCAGTCCGAAATCAACCTGCCAGTGAATCAGGCCAAGCTCGTCCAGGAACTGGATCGCAAAGGCACTTCTTGTCCGCTGCTCTATACTTGGAATGGTGCGAAGTATCAGTTTGTAACCGATTTTCTCGGTGGCTGCGCCATCGGCTATCTGCTGGCGCCCGGCCAGTACAACACTCCGGACACCGATGAGTATGTTCGCGTGACTGACTCGCAGCTGAAGCTGCGTGATGGCCGATACTCGCTGCGAATGAACAATCAGCTCGAAGAGGTACTGTTCATCGATGAAACGAAGTTGGTCGCCATAGATCACCCCGCCAGTATCGAGCTGTTCCCCAATGAAAGGTTGTTGCCTGGTCCGCCATTCCCTGAGTTCAAGCTTTTTGCCGCCCAGAATGCCCGTCCACCCAAGGCAGCTTGGGATCAGCAGGGTCGCGATGTGTTGCCGCTGATCGCTCGGATCGACCGAGACACACCCCAGGGGTTCAAACTGCTGCCATTCAAGGGATACGCCGAGGAACACTCTCTCACTTTGAACTTGGGCGACATCGGTGGGGCTGTGCCGCTCCAGTTACTCATGACGGCCTGGATCGACTATGCCGACTCGACAGCCAATTTCAAGGCTTCGCAGACCGGTGTGAAGCTGGCGCCGCCTTACTTGCAGGCCAAAACGAAACGAGGTGAATGGGAAACCGTCATCCCGAACATGGGCTTTCCGGCCGGATTGACCAAGACGATGGTTGTCGACCTGACAGGCCGGCTGCCTGAAGGTAGCCACGAGGTGCGCATCGTCACGAACATGCGCATCTATTGGGACCAGATCTTGGTGAATCGGTTTGCAGGCCTCTCCACTTACAGCGTGCATCGACTCTCCGCAGCCAGCGCAGAGCTGCGCTATGTGGGTTTCCCTCGCGAGTACAGTCCTGATGGGAAGCGCCCTCTGATTTATGACTATGACTGGATCGATCCGGTCGCGCCCTGGAAGAGCCACGTGGGAGACTACACGCGCTTCGGCGACGTTAGGCCCTTGCTCGGTGACAGGGACGATCGATATGTGATCATGCGCAATGGCGACGAGATCCAGATCGATTTTGCTGCGAGCCTCCTTCCGGAGTTGCCAACCGGATGGAAGCGCACATTCTTGTTTTATGCAGACGGGTTCGGGAAGGACATGGACCTGCACTCCGCCGCATCTGATACGGTCGCGCCTTTGCCGTTCCACGGGATGTCCAAGTACCCTTATGTGGCACCCGAAAAGTACCCTGACACGAGCCTCCATCGGCGCTATCAGCAGGAATACAACACCCGCCATGTCCCTGAGGAGTTGAGCGAGCTGCACAAGCGCTGAAGTTCCCGAGGCAGCGTACCCGTTGTCTCGGCGTCATCCCGAGACGCGGCTCCTCGCACCTATGACCGAACTGGATTTTCGAACACTCGACCTGCTAATCTCGCTAGCTGTGCAGGAAGACCTGGGATTTTCGGACATTACCACGCGGGCAGTGGTAGAACCGTCTCTGCAGGCTCGTGGGGAATTCGTCGCTAAACAGGATTTCACGCTGGCAGGGTGGCCAGTGGTCGAGCGTGTTTTCCAGACAATATCCACGGCAATCCAAGTTGAGAGCTGGAAGCGCGACGGCGATGCCATCGCAAAAGGAACCGTTTTCGGAACGGCCGACGGCCCTGCGGTGTACTTGCTTTCGAGCGAGCGCGTCGCCTTGAACTTCTTGCAGAGGCTCTCCGGCATCGCCACGCTCACCCGGAAATTCGTGGAGGCCGTTTCGGGTACGGGAGCCGTGATTCTCGATACGCGCAAAACCACACCTGGACTGCGGGCGATCGAGAAGTATGCTGTCCGCATGGGTGGCGGCCGCAACCATCGGTTTGGACTCTCTGACGGAGTGCTGATCAAGGAAAACCACATCACAGCCGCTGGGGGCATTTCGGAAGCCATCCGCCGTGCGCGGTCCGGAGTCGACCATCTGAAGAAAATCGAGATCGAAGTAGCCACGCTCGAAGAACTCGGTCAGTCTCTGGACGCGGGCGCTGACGCAATCCTTTTGGACAACATGAGCCCCAGCCAGGTCACAGAAGCCGTGCGCCAAACCGGCGGGCGGGTGCCACTGGAAGCTTCGGGCGGAATCCACCTCGGCAACGTTCGCGAATACGCGCTGACCGGCGTGAACTTCATTTCGGTCGGCGCTCTGACACACTCTTTCCCGTCGGCAGACATCAGCCTGGAGCTGAAGTTGTAGGGTCCAGGCGTCTTGACGGTAGCTGGAACATGTTTCCCCACTGGAGAGGGCAATCTTCCCGCAGGCCAAGAATGCGAGCTGGCTGCGCCATGCCCCTAGACTTGCTCCTTCCCGAGTTCATTCGGCCGCTCTTGAAGTCCCGCCAGCTGGGAAAGGTGATTCACCACTTTCAGCTGACGAGTTCCACCAACGACGTTGCGCGTCAACTGGCCGAACAGGGCGCTCCCGAAGGCGTTGTCGTTCTGGCCGAAGAGCAAACTTGCGGTCGGGGACGCGCCGGGCGTGCCTGGCACTCCGAACGTAGCGCCGGGATCTACGCTTCCATTCTCCTTCGACCGGCAATCAAACCTCGCGAAGCGCCCACTCTGACCCTGGCTGCCGCCGTGGCAGTGGCAGAAGCCATCGAACAGGCCTGCGGATTGCACGCGGACATCAAGTGGCCCAACGATCTTTTGCTGGGAGGACGCAAGTGTTGCGGTATCCTTTCCGAGATGCACGCCGAAACGGATAAGATCCGTTCGGTCGTTGTGGGCATCGGCATCAATGTCAATCACTCGGGTTTCCCAGCGGAGCTTGGCCAGCTGGCCACGTCGCTGCGAATCGAGTGCAAGCGGGTCTGCTCCCGTATCGACTTGCTCTGTGCTTTGCTGGAGAGATTCGAGCGGCTCTATGAAGATTTGCAGCAGGGAAGACGTGCGGCCGTTTTGCACCGCTGGGTGGCCCGATCTTCGTTCGCCGTCGGCAAAAGCCTGACCCTCGATTTAGGGAGTGGCCAGCAGATCGAAGGCAAGACAGCCGGTTTGTCCGAAACAGGCCACTTGAAGATCGAGCTGGCCGATGGCCGGGTGGAGGAGTTTCTGAGCGGCGAGATCGTTGCCTGGAGGTAAGCCAATGCTGCTGGTGATCGACGTCGGCAATACCAACACCGTGTTGGGCGTGTTCGACGGTAACCGGCTGGCAGCCGACTGGCGTCTGGAAACCAAGCAGCGCCAGACTGCAGATGAATACGGCATTCTGGCTCGGAATCTGTTCGCTCTGGCAGAGATGGAAGTCTCTCGAATCCAGCACATCGTCATTGCCTCGGTGGTTCCCCCGTTGAACTCCGTCCTGGAGCAGATGGCGGTCAAGTATTTTCGGCTGAAGCCGCTGTTTGTCGAGCCCGGCGTCAAAACGGGAATGCCGGTGTTGTACGACTCGCCTGCGGATGTTGGCGCCGACCGTATCGTCAATGCCGTGGCCGCTTACGACCGCTATGGCGGGCCAGCGATCGTGGTGGACTTCGGCACAGCCACAACGTTTGACGCCATCTCGGCGAAGGGTGAGTATCTTGGGGGCGTTATCGCGCCCGGACCGGGTATTTCGGCTGAGGCTTTGTTTACCCGCACGGCCAGACTTCCCAGGGTCGAGATCAAGTCCCCAGCCAGGATTATTGGTACTTCGACGGTCACCAGCATCCAGTCGGGCCTCTACTACGGATACATTGGAATGATCGATGGCATCTTGGAACGAATGCTTCACGAACTGGGAGCGAAGACGAAGATTATTGCCACCGGCGGCTATGCTTCTTTGTTCGGCAAGGGTTCAGGCCGCATTCAGCACATCGACGCGAACTTGACGCTGGAAGGGCTGCGCCTGATCTACGAGAAGAACAAATAGGCCGGAGGTGACCGGCTCCAGCTCCTGTGCCACCTGCCACTCTCGATTCATGGAGAACTATTTCAACTACTTCACCGAAATCGAGGAACGCTGGCAGCAGTGCCGAGGTACCCTCACGCTTTTGTCACCATTGGACTGGGCTTTGATCGAGTCCTTTCAGGAGTCGGGAATCCCCCTTGAAGTCGTGCTGCGTGGCATGGAAGCGACTTTTGCCAGGCAGTCGAAACGCGCCAGCAGGGTCCGGAAAGTGAATTCGCTTTCTTACTGTACGCAGGCGATTCTCTCCGAATTCGAGCGCTTCCGGGAAAGTTCGATAGGAGCACAAGCGCCGAGTCCGAAGTCGGTTGCCGGGGGGCAAGCCGAGCGGCAGAATCTGATCGAGATGATGGGACGGACAATCCGTCAGTTGGCTGAGGTTCCAGACAAGGCAAGACAGCAAGGTCTTGCCTTGCCGAACGGCGTTTTTGAAACGATCGGTGCTGCTTTGGAGTCGCTAAAGCAAGACGCGGCTTCGGCAGAGCAGATCGACTTTGAGCAAATCGAACAACGCCTCTCGATGCTGGAGGAGAAGATCCTGGCCACGCTCGTGGCCGCTCTCAACGACGAGGTGCTGCTGGCGCTTCGGACTGAAGTGACCCGAGAGCTTCACCATCATCGACGTGGTCTGAAGGCTGAGCATCTCGCCATGTTGGAAAAGAAGATGACGACCAAGAGATTGTTCGAACGCTTTGACGTGCCACGGCTGAGCTTGTTCTACATGCCGCTGAATTGAACGCACTTGAGACTTCCCAAAGCTCCCAGACCCAGATGGAGTCTGAAGACCAGCTTCGCGGCAGCATCGGTCATTCTGCTGCTGGTCGTTGCGCTCGTCTTTTTCTGGATCGAAACCTCGATCTGGCATCGCCTGGCATCGCCTGGAGTTGGTGGTGGGTGCTCTGGCGGTTGTGGTATTCGCGTTGGTTTGGGCTGTACTTTACCAGGGAGTGCGATACGACAAGAATGAACGCTTTCACCTACAGTGGCTGGGAACCGAGCACTTTGACAGGATGGTCGATTCCGTGGGCTACCGTAGGGATACACAGGGCACGTTGACGGCCGCTGGTGCGGAAGAAGGACCCATCGGATGTGTTGTTGGGTTCATTCTGGACGTCGTCTTGTCACTCTTCTTGGTGGTCCTGGTAGCTGCCCTGGTGTGGCTGGGAGTCAACATCGCCATCGCATCCGTAGCTGCCGTTGCTCTGCCCTTGTTCTTCGTCTTCAGCCGCTCTCTGAGGTTCGTCGTGGCTCGCGGACGCACCTGCCAGGGCGACCGCTCCGATCGATGCGGTCAGCCGGTGCCTATGCTGCGATGAGCGCAGCGTGGCTTTACACGGTGTTGTTCCTGGCCCGGCTGATTCCAGCCATCCCTGCAATGGTTCGCTGAGTTCAGCGTTTCCCTTGCGCCGCCCACGCTGCGGCCCATTGAGCATGCAACGTCCAATCTTCGTAGACATCCAGCGCATCGTCCCCGGTGGCCGGGGCATGGGCCTTGTTGACGGGAAAATTGCCTTTGCTCCCCTGTCCGTTCCTGGCGATCAACTTGAGGTCCTTAGTTGGAGTGACCGGAAGGGATATCTAGACATCCTGAAGTCACGTCTCGTCTGCCCCTCTCCGGAGCGCGTATCACCCCCTTGTGGCTACTTCGGCTCCTGCGGTGGCTGCGACTTCCAGCAGATGTCGGGCAGAAGGCAATTGACGGCCAAGCGAGATATTCTGGTCGATGCGCTGCGCCGCGTTGGCAAGATTCAGGTCGAAGCTTCGCAGATCCAGCTGCACGCGTGCGAAACGACCGCTTATCGCAACCGGCTTCAACTGAAGCTCCTTCAGGCAGGCCGCGAGTTCTCGTGGGGGTTCTACAAGATCGGTTCGCACGAAGTGTGTGCGGTCGACAGCTGCCTGGTTGCCTCGAAAGCACTCTGGAAGCAGCAGGAAATCCTTCGCGAGCAACTGGCTGCGCTGCCGCAGATTGCCTCGCGAACGGACGAGGTCGAAGTCTTTAGCGGCGATGACCAGGAATGCCTGGTGACGCTAGCCTTGCGCGACGTATCTCCTGGATTCGACGAGATGGGCTCCCAGCTGCAGTCTGCCACAGAGTTCCTCGCCTCTCACGGCTTCCATGTTTCGCTCCTCGATTCTGGCGGGCAATACCGCCGGCTCTGCGGGAAAGGATTCGTTTGGAAAACGGTCGGCGCCTTCCGCTATCGGGTCAGTCATGGCGCCTTCTTCCAGGTGAATGACCCCATGTTGCCGGTTTTGCAGACGACCGCCACACAGAATCTATCCGGAGCGAAGGCTTTGGAACTCTTCTGCGGAGTCGGTTTCTTTACGCTTCCGCTGTCGAGAAGCTTCGAGCGGCTTGAGGTTGTCGAGGGAAACGCAGCTGCAGTTGCAGACCTGGAAGAAAACCTGAGGAGTCATCAGGCTGAGAGCTGCCGCATTTCGGACCGGGACTTGTCGGACGCACTTCGCACAGGCCGCTATCGGCCAGGCCAATTCGACTTGCTGCTGATCGACCCGCCCAGGACTGGGCTGCCGAAAGCGGTCGTCGAGGCTATTGCACGTTTGAACTGCCGCGACGTTGTTTACGTCTCGTGTGACCCCGCCACCCTGGCCCGAGATCTGAAGGTTTTTGTGGCCTGCAAGTATGAATTGGTGACGCTAGACCTGCTCGACCTCTTTCCTCACACGCACCACCTGGAAACGATTGTCCGGCTCCGCAAGGCGTAACTGAAGCAACGGCTTGTAAGCCATCGGCGATCGGGCAATTCGAAAGAATGAGCCTGAACAGGCTCATTCTAGAGACGAGGATAGGCCATGAAGCGACAAGCTTGAAGTGGAATCCCGATTGACAAACCGCCTGCCAAACCGCAAAATCCAAGCGTATCCCACCTCTGGATTTCAGAAACTCTGGAGGTAACAGTTCAGGTGGGCCTACCGTCTCGGTGTGGTGCTGAGCCGCTGAGGCAGATCAGTGAGGTTGTCGGCGGCGACGCCTGGAGTCGCGGCGGCGCTGCCGCCTGTTTTCGATGCGATTGCTTT
>VFZK01000002.1 GCA_016871215.1 Acidimicrobiia bacterium
TTCGTGACCTCATCGATATGCCCGCCGACGTGACCGTAACCGAGCGGGAGGTGCAAGTCAGCTTTCACCGGCGCGCGCACCTGCCGATCATCCTAGCGTCAGGTCTGATCGATCAGCCACTATCCATTCCCTGGTGGAACGGTTTATCATTACGTCTGACCACCTACAATGGTCCGACTAATCTGCCCAGAGCTTAGCTGAATCGTTTCCCGTGGAAATCCAGGCTAGTGAAGCCTTTCCTGCTGCTGGCCTATTGGAGCGAGCACGGCCGGGAGGGCGATCCCGCTTCTCCCCGCGCTGCACCGTATTTGATCGAGCCATACGCTGCGACGCTAAGAACTTCTCCACCAGGGCCCGCTCTTCTGGCACCAGAGCCCTGTGGAGGCCGGGTAACTCCACAATGCCCGGTGGCTTGCTGGTACAAGCCCGGCCACGGAAGACTGACAGCGAGCCAGGCGCTGGCGGTGTCTTGCAATCAATACTTCTACCAGTTGTCCAGGCAGACAGACCCGGCTGCCTTCACCAGGATTCTGACGGTCCTGGGCGTCCGTGGGGGCAGCGCCCGGGTGCAAGCCGCATCGACCACTCCTGAGACAATGATAGGGCTGGATGACAGGCTGCGGCTTTCGCCCCTTCAGGTGCTCAACGCCTATGGGGTGCTGCTTTCGGGGCATGCTTCTGCAGAAGCAAAGAGCGCTTCGTTCCCCGCTCTGGCTCGCGTTGTCTTGCTTGCCGGACTCGCTCTCGGCGCCGATGAAGGCACCTCAGCGCTGGCACAGCAGGCGTTGCCACCCAACCATCTCCTGTTAGGCAAAACCGGCACTTCGCCAGCATTGGCTGGTGGGCGCTACTCGATAGCCAAGACCGACGGTTGGTTCTTGGGCTTTTATCCGAGATCTGAGCCGGTGCTGGCAGTGATGGTGTATTACCCAAACGGACTGGGTGCCAAAGATGCAGCGCCTCTGGGAGGAAGAGCAATCAAGTTGTATCTTGAAACGATCAGGCAAACCGATGGGCCGTGACAACAGCTGCCGGGCTGACGACGCTAGCCTGGAGTTTCCGTCCTGTCGCACCCTGTCGTGGTGGGCCTGCAAGCCCAGGGCACTAGAATTTCTTCGCCTGCGGGAGGGAAAGCAGCAGAAGACTGCCGCGCTCCAAGACGCTGGCGCGCAGCTGACAGCATCTGGGTGGCGGTATAAGCTGCCTTGTGAAGCACTGGCGTGCTTCACTACCAGCGCCGTCACGCCCAGTAAGCTACTCCTGGCTTATCGACGATGACGACATTCTTGAGGAAGTGAAACGCTTTGCGCAGCCCTTCTTCGGGGGACATCAAACTGTCTTCATGCTCGATGCTCAAGACGTGGTCGTAACCCACCAGGCGCAGGTTGCTCACGATGTCCTTCCATTGAGCGAAATCGTTGCCATAGCCGCAGGTGCGAAAGATCCATGAACGGTGTAACTCATCGGTGTAGTTTTTGGCGTCCAGCACACCGTTCACGGCGATGTTGCGATGATCGAGCTTGCAATCTTTCGCATGGAAGTGAAAGATCGCGTCTCCAACGGCCCGAATCGCGGCGCCGATGTCGGCGCCCTGCCAGAAGAGGTGGCTGGGGTCGAAGTTGCAACCGATTTCCGGACCGACAGCGTCGCGCAGCTTGAGCAGGGTCTCGGGATTGTAAACGACGAAGTTGGGATGCATCTCCAGCGCAATTTTCTTGATACCATTGTCTTTGGCCAGCTTCGCGGCGCTCTTCCAATAGGGGATCACTCGTTCCTTCCACTGCCATTCGAGCGCCTGCGCGAAATCGGGCGGCCAGGGCGACACAATCCAAGCGGGTGAGGTCGCTTTGGCGTCGGCGCCAGGGCAGCCGCTAAACGTGATCACACAATCAACATCGAGCTTACGCGCTAGCTTCAGGGCACGCTCGTAGGCGTTGTGGTGCTCTTTGGCCAGCTTCTTGTTGGGATGCATGGGATTGCCATGAACGCTCAACCCGCTGATGACGAGACCACGGCTTTTGATGGCATTCTGAAAGTTCTTGAGCTTGGTATCACTGGCCAAGAGTTCTGCCGGCTTGCAGTGAGCCTCACCGGGATAGGCACCGCACCCGATCTCGACTGCTTCCGCCCCAAGTTCCTTCAAATAGTCCAACGCTTGTTCGAATGGCTTGTTCGCCAACAGCACCGTGAAAACGCCAATCTTCATTCTCGCC
This sequence comes from Acidimicrobiia bacterium, assembly GCA_016871215.1. Lineage (GTDB taxonomy): Bacteria > Acidobacteriota > Terriglobia > Versatilivoradales > Versatilivoraceae > VFZK01. Next base: position 2,214 of record VFZK01000002.1, read on the forward strand.
TCCCGTCGTCCTGCCAACACCACCCGCCAGCACGGGCTGGTCGGGGTCTGCTCCCAGTCCAAGTCTAGATCTTCACCCATTTCCTGGTCTGGGAACTCTTCTCCATCGCTGCCAGCAACGCCTGATTTTTGACGCCGTCTTCGAAGTTCGGCGAGGGCTGCCTGTTTCCGGCGATGGCCTGCATTAGATCGTAAATCACGTGAGTGAACGTATGCTCGTAACCGATCACGTGGCCAACCGGCCACCATTTCCAATAGGGATGCACCGGCTCTGTGACCATGATGTTGCGGAATCCCTGGGCGTAGGCCGGATCGTCCCGCAGATATAACTCCAGCTCATTCAAACGTTCGAGATTGAAAACCAGGCTGCCTTTGCTCCCGTTGATTTCGAACCGGTTGTAGTTCTTGCGCCCAGGCGCAAAGCGGGTCGCCTCGATGGTGCCGACCGCGCCGTTGGCGAACCGCACGAGCGCCAAACTGGCATCGTCGACCGTGACCTTGCCTTTCTTCTTCGGGTTGTCGACCTGTGGGCGTTCTTTGACGAAGGTCTCCAGCGCAGCAGAGACTTCGGTGATCTCGCCCACCAGGAAGCGGGCGAGATCGGTCACGTGGGAAGCCAGATCGCCCAGCGCGCCAGAACCGGCTTTCGCTTTGTCGAATCGCCAGTAAAGCGGGAATTCCGGATCGACGGGCCAATCCTGCAGATAAGTGCCGCGGAAATGATGAATCTTGCCCAATTGACCGTCAGCGATCAGCTTCTGCGCCAATGCCACCGCCGGCGTCTTGCGGTAGTTATGACAGATCATGTGCAAAACACCGGCCTTCTGAGCCGCCGCCAGCATCCTCTTGGCTTCTCCCAAGGTATTAGCAAGCGGCTTCTCGCACAAGAGGGTCTTGCCTGCCTTGGCTGCCGCCACGGCGATCGGCATGTGGGAATCGCCAGGCGTTACAATGTCGACGACGTCGATATCCTTGCGCCGGACCACCTCTTCCCACGAGGTACTCCACTCTTCCCAACCGTACTTGGCGGCAGCGGCTTTGACGCCGGCTTCGTTTCGGCCACAAATGACCTTCATCACCGGGACTGCGTCGCTCTCGAAAAAGCGGGGCATCTGCCGGTAGGCGTTGCTGTGAGCCTTGCCCATGAACTGATAACCGATAAGAGCCACATTAATCTGACGACGCACTGCCAGGTCCTTTCTGTCGCAGCCTCAAGACATCGGATCGACACACTGAGTTCTGCCTTGCTCCGGTTCGGGCCACAGCCAAAATCATGGCGTGACCGAACACTTGCAAAGCCATTCGGGAGACTTCCAACACCCCGAAAACAGTGACATAATGGCTGCTAACGGTGTAGCGCTGAACGACGGCACTGTATAGCAAGATTCATTTTCCAGGGTCAAGGGAAAAGGCCCCGAACGCAGCTTCTGAGCTGAAGCTCTCCCTGACCGCCGGGCTACTGAAAAGTTCGGTCTATGCCGGATCATCAGCCCACGCGTCTGATAGGGCTCCCTGTGAGACCCGACGATTGATGTTACTTTGACGGCCTCCAGGCCACGAACGCCGAGCGAGGAATCGCCCACTGGCATGTCGATGTCTCTGCCAACCCAAACTGCCAACCGCTACCGCATTCGCGAGGCCGCCAGCCGCGGCCAGGGCTGGCGGTGTCGGATTCGGGAAAGCGCTGGAGACTTCGGGTCGGAGGGAGAGCGGCTGGAACGCCTGCGCTTGAAGGCGGAAATCGAACAGTGGATCGCCCAACAGGTCGATCCGGTGATTTACCGCCAGGGTCGCCGCATCGGCCCACTGGCCAAGGCCCATTTCAGCCTGGATTGCATGGCCCGGTGCCTTCTTCTCCGTTGCCGGATGCGGGGCAGCGAACTACGCGCTCCCGTGTTGCGCGCGGTGCGCGACCAGTATGGGGCGGTCGTCCTGCACACCCGACTCGCCAGGGAAACCGAGATCCTCGAAATTCGCCCGGCGAATGAATCCCTCGCCCAATGTCCACTCGAAGAGACGCGCCGCCAATTTCAGACGGAGGTCGGGCGGCTGATCAAGAGGCATTTTCCCGGATCACAGGTACTGAAATCCACGCTGTCGTCTGACCTGGAACATTCGCTTTCCGGCAAGTACGTGCGGGTACAATTGCGGGCGCGTGGCGTTGACTGGCTAGCGATCGCTGTCGGCCCAGAAGAAACCCAAGCCACAATCGATGGGGTGCTCGGCAACGGATTGCTCTGGAGAGACCTCCTCCGACAGCGAGGCCTCGCCCTGCGCGACAAACTAGCCATCCTGGCTCCAGAGGGGAAATTGCTGGTTTTGAAGAGCCGGTTGGGGTGGATTCGGGGCGCAGGCCGTGACATTCAATTGTTCTCGATAGAGCCCGGATGCCGAATGCTGAGGTTGGCAGACTTGGCGGATTGCGGGAACCTCAACACGGCTGTCACCCAGGTGGAGACGCTCTTGGACTTCGGGGAGGTTCACGACGACCCGCGGGTGCCACGCCTGCTGGGATTGGCGCCTGGCCAGATCGCCTTCTCCCGTACCGGAAACACCCTGGTATTTCGGCTACGGGGTCTGGAGCTGGCACAACTCCAGCTTGGAAACCGATCGAGGCTGATGTCCCGATGCTGCACGCCAGCAGAGATTCGCACCGAAGGCGATTGGAACCGCTTTGCAGCCACCGTGGAAAGCACCGCCGCGGAGCAGAGCGGCCCCACCCGGCCAGGAAACACGAGCTGCCGGGCGCGGCCCGAGCGTTGGCTCGAAAGCTTGCTTCTGCAAGACATCCGTGCCATCGACGCCCGGCTCGACCCACGCTTCGTCTATCCACAAGTTCCGGCGTTTCTCGGGGGTGACCGTGGCATGATCGACCTTCTGACTGTGACCGCCGATCGACGACTGGCGATTCTGGAACTCAAAGCGAGCGAGGATATCGATCTGCCGCTGCAGGGGCTCGACTACTGGTTGCGGGTTCGCTGGCACCACTCGCGGAACGAATTCCAGGACCGAGGCTACTTTCCAGGGATCTCATTGAGCGCTCTGCCGCCGCGACTGTTCTTCGTCGGCCCACAGTTTCGATTTCACAGCACGTTCCCCAGGCTCGCGGCGCAAATCGACCCGGCTGTGCCGCTGATCCAGGTAGGCCTCAATGAGGATTGGCAGGAAGGTGTTCGTGTGGTTCTTCGCCGATTCCTGACCCCAGCGGCCTAGCCTATCTGTAGCGGGTTTCTGAGGAGTGGCTTCGACAGAATCCTTCCAAGGCTGCGCCGGCGGTTGAGTTCCAAGGCAGGCTGTGCTCGAGCGGCGCAACGATGTTTGGCTGTTCTCTGTTTTTCCCGTTCGGATGAAACGATTGGTTCAACTTCTTTGCTGGTGGGCTTCAGTGTGGCTGTTGGCAGGCAACGGGCTGCTCGCCGCAGACGCGAAGAAGCCCGCCCCACCGAAGTTCGAGCTGGTCGGCGAGGTGCGCCTGGCCCAGTCGCTAAAGCCCGGCAGACTGATCGCCTTTGTCAGTTTGAGCAGCCACAACACGTCCTATTCCGCTCATACTTGGACCGACTTCGGGGGCAAGTTCAAGTTCAAGAAAGTCCCCCCTGGCTCCTACTCGCTGCAGGCAGAGGTGCGCCGTCGAGGCGAAAGGCGCCTTTCTGTCGACATCTCGCCGAGCCTGGCCGATCGCAAGGGTCGAATTCACCAGACGATTGTCATCGAACCTACCGCGTCCATCCCGCATCGGCTAAGGCCCGATGTCGTTTCTGTCCGGGAGCTGTCGATCCCAGAGAAGGCTCGCAGACTCTTTGTGAAAGCAGAGAAGAGGCTTTCGAAAGGCGACATCGAGAAAGGAATCGAGCTTCTAGAACAAGCGGTGAATCTCGCGCCCCATTTCGTTGCAGCCATCAATCGGCTCGGCACGGTCTTCCACAGGCAAAGGAACTTCTCCAAGTCAGAGCAGTATTTTCGGGAAGCCTTGGAAGCAGACCGGAACGCTTACGCTCCTTTGGTAAACCTCGGTGGAAGCCTGCTGGCGATGGGACGGTTTGAGGAGGCTCTGGCGATCAACCAGCGCGCCGTAGACGTCCGCCCGCGGGACGCGCTGGCGAACGCTCAGCTGGGAGTCAACTATCTGAACTTGAAGAACGACGCCAAAGCCGAAGAGTATCTGATCCGCACTAAAGAATTAGACCCGCAGCATTTCACTTATCCTCAGCTGTCTTTGGCTGGCATCTACCAGCGCCAGGACAAAGTGGCTCTGGTCCTGCGCGAACTCCGGGAGTTTCTAAGACTGCATCCCGACGACGTTCAAGGCAAGCTCATCCAGAAGCAGATCGAAACGCTGCAAGGGACGCAGTAACGTTTTTCGCTGGCTTTTGCAACTACGTCCCAGCGGCCTTCCCTCGGGAGCGACCCAACAGCTGCAACTCAATCGTCCTTCGTCGTCGGGACCCAAAGCGAGGACGACCCTGGCAGGAGCCAGACGATAGCTCTTGCTGTTTCCCGCAGAGCCCGCAGCGTTACGTCCTTTGAGCCGAAGTCGGAGAGCGTTGTTCTGCGTCCTGGGTGCTCCCCTGCAGGATGGCGATGGCCAGCAGGACACAGCACCCGCCGGCGATCTGCGAGCCAGCCAGCGTCTCGTCCAGGAACGCCCAGGCGATTGCCCCCGCGACGACGGGCTCCAACGTGGCAATGATCCCCGTATGGCTGGCAGACAGGTGTTTTACGGCACGCGCATAGAGCAGAAATGGGAGAAGGGTTCCGAAGATCGCGACATAAAGAATCATACCGATCTGCACCGGCCCAAGTGACGCAAGCGGCTGCCACGAGCCGGGGTTTGCACCCCAAAGCAAAGCGGAAAACAGGAAACCGTAGAACAAGACGGTGAGGTCGCGGTGCGATTTCAATGCGTGCCGAGTCATGAGCGTATAAGACGCAAAACAGATTCCGGCGCCCAGGGCCAGAAGCACTCCGGCATTCCCCCAGCGTCGCGTCGCTCCTGTGTCGAGGGAAACCAGGGCGCAGCCTGCGATCGCTAGCAGCAGCGCCGCAAGCCGCGCGCGTGTCAACGGGATCTTCAGCCAGAACCGCTCGAACAGGAGCATCCACAGACAGGCCAGATACTGAAGAAGAATCGCAATGCCCACACTGAGCGATTGAATCGCTGCGTAGTAGGCGAATTGGGTCAGAGCCAGGCCGCCCATGCCCATGGCCAGAAAGAAAGGCAGTTCGTTCCACCTCAAACGCGGCAAGGCTCGGTCACGCCACAAAAAGATAGCTGCCAACACCAGCGCGCTGAGAGTCGATCGATAGAATACGAGCCGTGACGGGGCGAGCGTTTCGGTCATGAGAACTTTGGCGAAAACGCCGGAGATGGCCCACAGGTGCGCAGCGGCGACGGCAGCCAGAAGACCGGCGCGGCGCCGCGACACCAGCCGTTCCTGCGGGTGGCTCGGAGCAACTTGATCGGTCTGCACTGCCTGTGTCATTCTTGCTCCGATGGGTTTCGTCTCAAATCGCCGCGCGCAAGGAGAGCTCAATGCCGGAAACAAAGATTGTGGTCAATAATCATGGTTCGATCAAAGTGGAAGGGGATTTCGCGGTCTACGATGCCGAAGGCAATGCGTTCGACTTGTCGGGGCGAAAGGCGATTTCGTTCTGCCGGTGCGGACATTCCGAGAACAAGCCCTTCTGCGATGGGACCCACCGCAAGGCAGGATTCCAATCGGAGATCAAAGCCCGCGTTCTGCCACCGCCAGCGGCCAAAACCTAGCAGGCCTGTATTGTCGAGACCCGGACGCCGGCAACGGTCACGCTTCTCAAGCAAGCCCGGTCCGTTATACCGCGTTCGAGTTCTGCGGCGCCATCTGGGCAAAGGGCTGTCGTGTGCGAAGGCTATGGGACTTCTGCGCACTACGAACACGTTCTGCGACTTTGGCTAGCTGCACGATGATAGGCACATCAATCGGGAGCGTGCATCAGGGAGTCCGCCCGCTCTCTCGAAACGATCCGGTTGCGGCCTCGCCGCTTGGCTTCGAACAGGCGGTGGTCCGCAGCCCTCAGCATCTGCGCTGCGTCGGAGCCGTCATCTGGAAAGCAGGCCAGGCCGGCGCTGATCGTCAACCTCTCGGCAACGTCGAGGCCCGGAACGGGGATAGGGGGGTTCTCGATCGACAGGCGCAGCCTTTCAACCTTCTCAGTGGCCGCGGCGGAATCGGTTTCGGGCAGAATGACGACGAACTCTTCTCCTCCGTAGCGTGCAATGACGTCGCTTTGACGGAAGGATGCTCGCATGATGGAAGCCATCATGCGCAGCGCCTCGTCTCCCGCCGAATGACCGTGGCTGTCGTTAAAAGTTTTGAAGTGGTCGATGTCCATCATCGCTAACGCCAGCGGCCGATGGTAGCGGGAGGCACGGCTCGCTTCCTCGAGGAGGCGCTCGTCAAAATGGCCCCGGTTGAAAAGGCCCGTCATGCGGTCACAAGTAGAAAGCCGCAACAGTCGCTGCACTCGAAAGACCACGCTGGTGCTCAGCAGGGTAGCGACGAACATCAGCACCAGGCGCGAAATCTGAACGCTCCAGTTGAAGTATCCGTAAGCGAAGGGAGAGAACTGCGCCGAATTGAGGTCCCACATCATCGTGGCGCTGGCCACAATCAACGCGTACTGCGCGATAGCGGACATGCCCGCCAGCAAGCAAATGCGGACGTCATGGCGGAGGCAGGTCGCCGCAATGGCTAGAAAGTACGACTCGAAGGTAACCTTGCTGTTGACGGCCGTATGCGGCCGATTGAGCAGGACAAAGACGAAAAGCGCCGCACTGACGAGCGAAACATCGAGCAGACTGCTGGCGAAACCCAACCAATGCCGGTAGAAGCCCTGCTGCACAAGCCAGAACCAGAGAAGGGCGACCAGAAAGGCCGCGATCGTCACCCCGAGTCCAACCAGATTTTCCCAGATTTCTCGCTCATACCAGAGGCTGGCGACGGGTATGGCCAGCAAGATGGCCGTCAACAGCAAGCGAACACGCGCTACGAGCTTTTCGCCTGCGGCACCGGCCTCCAGGAGAAACGGATCGGGCCGCTTCCACAGCGAACTCCAAAAGCTGGCGGGATCGTTCGATGAGACTGACGCCTGGCGCATTCCAGTCGCGCGGGAGCCCGAACGCCGATCTGGCGTCGCAATCCGCTAGAAAGTGAAGAGCAGCCCGGCAGTGCCTTCGACGAAGTTCAACGTTTGGCTGAACACGCCGGGCACGGAGTAACCACGGATGTCGAATCGCACACCGAGTGGGCCTGCCAGATTCCTGAGCTTGAAACCGCCCCCGTAGTTAATCGTGAACTTGGTGCCAATATCGCCGAGATTCCGAAACTCCCCGTACGTGGCGATGAGACCGATGCCTGCCGTCAGGTAGGGCACGACGCGTCCTGCTGGAATCCCGATCTGCAGATTAGACTGGGTATTGAACGCGCGCCGCCCCGATTCGAGAAAGTTCGGACTGAAGGCGAGAGTCTGCTCGAAGCCAACGACCCGGCCTGCGCCGAACCTGGCGCCAAAGACGCCTCCCAACTTCGTTTCTCGCACGAGGTTGTTGACGGTCAGTTTGCCCGGGTTCTGAATGCCCGCAAACAGCGTCACGTCAGCAGCGCTGCTGCGTGGGACGAGAACACAGGCGAGCAGTAAACCCGAACCGATCGCCTGTGCCAGCAGCTTCCTCATCAGCCATTGCCTCCCAAGAGACCCGGCCGACCCTTCCTCGAGGCAATCTGAGCATCGGAGGAGGCCGGTCGGCGTGTGGTTTATCTTTTCATGCTTTTCCGGTAGAATTCGTCCTCTTTCGGACGCCAAGCGGCTTCAGGCGGGGAACCTAGCTCCAACTGGCATGATTCCTATATGAAGGATGCCCTTTCATCTATCAAACCGGTAGTGCGCCAACTTCATGCCTACACGTTGAAGCATTTTGAGGCACGGGTCAAGATCAATCAAAACGAGAACCCGTTCGACCTGCCCGATTCGGTGAAGTCCGCGGTGCACAAGGCAATGGAGGGCAGAGCTTGGTGCCGCTACCCCCCGTTTGTGCCCACGGAGCTGGCTGCCAAACTGGCTCGTTTCGCCGGCTGGCGCAGCGATGGAGTTCTCGTGGGCAACGGCTCCAATGAGCTCATCGAAGCCGTTCTGATGGTCACTGTGGAGCCGGGCAAGCGGGTAGCCATTCCCCAGCCGACGTTCACTTTGTACCAGCTGCTAGTCGGCATTCTCGGAGGTGAGGTCCTGCCAGTTGCCCTGACGGAGAACCTGGACTTCGACGTGCCGAGGCTGGCCAGTGCCGCCGCCCAGGCAGATGTCACGTTGTTGTGCTGCCCGAATAATCCAACAGGCAGCAACTTGAGGCTGGACGAGATCCGAGAGATCCTGAAGGCCGCCCGGGGGTTGGTGGTCGTTGACGAGGCCTACCATGAATTCAGCCGCCAGACGGCTGTGCCCCTGCTTGCGGAGTTCGAGCACCTGGTCGTATTGCGTACCTTTTCCAAAGCTATGGCGATGGCAGGCCTGCGCGTTGGATACCTGCTGGGCCATCCGGAAATGGTGGAACAGATCGCTAAAGCCAAATTGCCTTACAATCTGAACGTTTTTTCCATGGCTGCCGCTGAAGCTGCCGTGGAGCAGTTTTCACTCTTGCAGCCGCAAATCGAGGTTTTGATTCGGGAGCGCGAGCGTCTGCTGGCTGAGCTGCGACAAACTCCCGGCGTGACAGCCTATGCATCGCAAGCGAATTTCATCGCCTTCAAAACCAGGCACGCTGCAGCTCAGGTGTTCGAGGCACTGTATTCGCACGGCATTCTCGTGCGCGACGTCAGCCGCTACCCGATGCTCGATCGATTTCTCCGTGTCACCGTGGGGTTGCCCCAGGAGAACGACCAGTTCTTAGACGCTTTGCGCAGCTTTCTGGCAGCAGCGCATTGAGTAACGCTAACCTATTCGAGGGACGATCCTTGAACCAGCCACGTGCAGCCGAAATTTCCCGAAAGACCAAAGAGACCGCAATCACCGTGAGACTTGTCATCGATGGCAAGGGGGAGTCTCACGTCGCCACGGGCATTCCCTTTTTCGACCACATGCTGGCACTGTTTGCGAAGCACGGCTTGTTCGATGTCGACATCGCTTGCCAGGGAGATTTGGAAGTGGACGGGCATCATACCGTCGAGGATGTTGGCATCGCCTTAGGCGAGGCGTTTCATCAGGCACTCGGTTCCAAGGAAGGCGTGGCGCGCTACGGAGCCGCTTACGTTCCGATGGATGAAACTCTAAGCCGCGCGGTGGTCGACTTCTCGGGCAGGCCTTACCTGGTCTGCAAAGCCGAGTTCCCGGCGGAGAAGATGGGCGCCATGAGCACGGAGCTCGTTGAAGAGTTTTTTCGCGCTTTCGCCGTAAACGCCCGCATCAATTTGCACATCGAGGTCCTCTATGGCAAAAACTCGCACCACATGGCCGAAGCGATGTTCAAATCAGCGGCAAGGGCGCTTTGCGTTGCGGTAGCCAGAGATCCGCGGGTGACGGGTGTTCCCTCCACAAAAGGGGTGCTCTGATGGTGACGATCGTCGACTACGCCATCAACAACCTGCGGAGCGTCGAAAAAGCGTTTGCAAGCATGGGCTTTCCGGTCGAGGTAACGGACGATCCGGGCAGAATCCGCTGCGCTGAGAAACTCGTACTTCCAGGTGTTGGCGCCTTCGCCGATGCGATGCATAACCTCAAGGCGAAAAGCCTGATCGCAGCCATTCGGGAAAGCGTGCTGGCCGGCACCCCGCTGTTGGGTCTCTGCCTTGGCTTGCAACTGCTGTTCAGCGAGAGCGAAGAATTTGGGTTGACCGAGGGGTTCGGATTCATCCCAGGGAAGGTGAAGCGTTTGCCCGACCGGCTGCTAGTGCCTCACATCGGCTGGAACCAGCTGCATTTGCAGCGTTCCGATCCGCTGGTAGAAGGAATTACGGAGGGCAGCTTTGTGTATTTCGTACATTCCTACTACGCGGAACCCGAAGACCGCCAGGACATCCTGGCAACCACCGATTATGAAGTCGAGTTTCTCTCGATCGCGCGCCGCGGGAACGTCTGGGCGACGCAGTTTCACCCTGAAAAGAGCCAAGCCGTAGGACTGCGTCTCTTAAGAAACTTCGCGGTGATGTAGGGACGCGGCAAACGCATTTGCAGACGCGGCGACAGATCCGAGTCGAGTCGGCCTCCTGCGAGGGGTCGAGTTCTGGGCGATGGACGCGGGGTTGGTGTAACGGGACCGCTTCGGTTTGCCGCGGCTGATAGCCGCGAAGGTTTCGTGTCAGTGGCAAGTCAAGATGTCCGGTGAGATTTCCGGTGAGAATTCCGTTGGCCCGCCGTTCGGCTCGTGCTACTCTGGCTCTCGTTATGATATGCAATCTTGTCGGCAGGATTCGCAGCACCTTCTGGAGCCAGCCCCAGCGTTGGGGGGCCTCCCCCCGCATAAACCTCCTTTCGCAATAGATCTCCGCTTTGAATTGCATCGCGAGCCTCTCGACGTTGGAGGTTGAGGCATGATCGTTTTTCCAGCCATCGATATGCGACAAGGACGGTGCGTGCGCCTGCTGCAAGGCCGGGCAGACCGGCAGACCGTCTACTTCGAAGATCCGGTCGCCGTGGCGCTCCGCTGGGAATCAGAAGGCGCCGCCTGGTTGCATCTCGTCGACCTGGACGGCGCGATGTCCGCAGGTCCCGGCAATCGGGTCATTGCGAAGCAAATCTTTGCGGCCTTGCAGATTCCCGTACAATTCGGTGGCGGGCTGAGGGCGATGAGCGATTTGGACGACGTTCTCGAGGCAGGGGCGGCCCGTGCGGTCCTGGGTACAGCGGCTGTCCAGGATCCAGAGTTTCTGGCGAAGGCGTTGGAACGTTTCGGGGAGCGAATCGTCGTTGGCATCGACGCCCGCGATGGCCATGTGGCAACACACGGGTGGAACAAAGTCGGGTCGCTGGAAGCGGAAGTGTTCGCAGCAAAGCTGGTTCGGAACGGAGTCCAGCGCGTCGTGCACACCGACATCTCCAAGGATGGGATGCTGATGGGACCCAACCTGGAAGCCTCCCGGCGATTGGCGGCCAGCAGCGGACTGAAGGTCATTGTCTCCGGAGGAGTGGCGTCGCTCGGTGACCTCCAATCTCTGCGGGGCTTGGAGAGCTCAGGAGTCGAAGGCGCGATTGTAGGCAAAGCTCTGTATGAAGGACGGTTGACGCTGAAGGAGGCGATGGAAGCGGCCGGCGCGGCCACGGCCACAAGTAGCGAGCTTGCGCGGTGAAGCTTGGACAGTGATTCAGGCCCGCCTCTAGGCATCGGAACCGCTTCCAGGGCTTTCTGCCCGGCACTCAGGGCGGGTGAAGCCGGTTTTTGCAGCACCTGATTTGTCTTTGGATTGGTCTTTCTCTTAGAATCGCAATCATGCTGGCCAAACGGATCATTCCTTGCCTGGACGTGGATCGAGGGCGAGTCGTTAAGGGCGTCAACTTCGTCGAGTTAATCGATGCCGGCGATCCGGTAGAGTGCGGCAGACGTTACGACCAGGCTGGCGCTGACGAACTGGTGTTCCTGGACATCACGGCCTCGTCCGATGCGCGCAACATCGTCGCTAACATGGTGCGACGGGTCGCTGATACGGTGTTCATTCCCTTTACCGTGGGCGGCGGTATCCGCAGTGCCGATGACATTCGGGAGATCTTGCGGTCGGGAGCCGACAAGGTTTCACTCAACACAGCGGCCGTGAAGAATCCCGAATTGATTGCCAGCGGCGCCGAGACGTTCGGCTCTCAGTGCATTGTGGTCGCCATTGATGCGAAGCGGCAGGCTGTACCTGGCGGACAGGCGGGCCCTTCCTGGGAGGTCTTTGTCCATGGTGGTCGCACGCCGACAGGGCTGGACGCGCTCGATTGGGCGGAAAAAGCCCAGCAGTTGGGTGCAGGGGAGATCTTGCTCACCAGCATGGATCGCGATGGCACCAAAGACGGCTACGACTTGGAGCTTCTGAAGGCCGTGACCTCTCGCGTGCAGATTCCTGTGATCGCTTCAGGCGGGGTGGGAACCTTAGACCACATCTACCAGGGTTTGACCGAAGGGGGCGCCAGTGCCGCGCTGGCCGCGTCCATTTTTCATTTCGGCGCCTTCACCATTGGGCAGGTCAAGACCTATTTGCGCCAGCGTGGCGTGCTGGTGAGGTGAAGCGACAAGTCATGTCCGAAACCGAGATCGCAGAAGTCTTGACTCGGCTCAAGTTCGACGAGCAGGGACTCATTCCGGCCATCGTGCAAGATGTCGGGACGGGCCGGGTCTTGACGCTTGCCTACATGAATCGCGAAGCCGTGCAGCTTTCGCTCAAGGAGCAACAGACTTGGTTCTGGAGCCGCAGCCGGCAGAAGTTGTGGCACAAGGGCGAGACTTCGGGCAACACCCAGCGGATTGTTCGAGCCGAGGCCGACTGCGATGGTGACGCGCTCCTGGTGTATGTGGAGCCGCGCGGTCCTGCCTGCCACACGGGAAGGGAAAGCTGCTTCTTCGACGCGCTTTCCGGCGACGGGTTACAGCCCAGCTTTCGATCTGCCGGCGAGAGCCCATTCCTCGGGACAATCGAGCGGCTGGCCAAGACGATCAGGACGCGCAGGGTGGAGATGCCGGAAGGCTCCTACACAGCCTATTTGTTCAGCAAAGGACTGGATAAGATTCTCAAGAAGATCGGGGAGGAGTCTGCCGAAACGATCATCGCAGCCAAGAACCGGTCGAAACCTGAGTTGGCTCTCGAATCGGCAGACCTTCTTTACCATTTGCTCGTGTTGTTCGAAAACGAAGGGCTCGAGCTTGAGGATGTGCTGGCAGAACTCGAAAAGCGAGCGCAGAAAAAGAGGCCAGCGAGCTCGTAGGCAAGGCCTGCAACTGCCTTCCGGGTAGGTCGGCGAAATGGCAGTCTCGCGTAGCAGACGATGATCACACCATCATTCGAAAAATTCGTTGAGTGCAGCAAACAGGGAAACATCATCCCGGTGTACAAGGCGGTGACGGCCGACTTGCTGACACCCGTGCTCGCTTACTTGAAGATCCAGGCCGCGAACCCGCATGCGTTTCTTCTCGAAAGCATCGAGGGAGGAGAAAAGGTCGCCCGCTACTCGTTCCTGGGTTGCAGCCCCTACCTGGCCATCAGTTCTCGGGGCGACACGGTCGAGATCCTGCGGGCTGGCGAACGCATGAAGCGGAAAGGCCAGTTGCTCGACGTGATGCGCAAAATCACCGAGCGCTACCGGCCTGTTACGCTGCCCGGCCTGCCGCCATTTGTCGGCGGCGCGGTGGGTTACGTCTCCTATGACGCGGTGCGTTGGATCGAGAAGATCCCGCAAACCGGACAAGACGACCTGAAGCTGGACGATGCGACGATGATGTTCTTCTCGACTGTTCTGGCCTTCGACCATGCGCGCCAGCAGATTCTCGTCATCTCGAACGCGTTCATCGAAGAAGACGCACCTCAGCTGGAGAGCAAGTATCAGAAAGCTGTGGCTGAGATCGAGGCTCTGGAGTTCTTGCTCAACCAGCCGGCAGCCGTTCCAGAATTCGGAAAGGCGGAGGAGGGTAATGAACGCATTCAGTCCAATTTCTCCAAGGCAGATTACTTGGCCGCTGTGGAAAAAGCCAAGGAGCATATCAAGGCCGGCGATATTTTCCAGGCAGTGCTTTCGCAACGGTTCACGGCGACGGTGACCTGCGACCCGTTTAACATTTACCGCGCCCTGCGTATCGTGAACCCCTCGCCTTACATGTTCTTCCTGAAACTGGACGAGTGCTTCGTCATTGGCTCCTCGCCGGAAATGCTGGTTCGCATCGTCGATGGCAAGGCCTACTACCGGCCTATCGCGGGCACGCGGCCACGCGGCGCGAGCGAAGATGAGGATGCGCTTCTGGCCGAAGAGCTGAAAGCGGACGAAAAAGAGAAAGCTGAGCACATCATGCTGGTCGATCTGGGGCGCAATGATCTCGGCCGGGTCTGCGAGTTTGGAACCGTGGAAGTGCTGGACCTGATGCTCATCGAGAAGTATTCGCACGTGATGCATCTGGTTTCGAGCCTGCGGGGTGAACTGCGCAAGAACCTCGACCGGTTCGATGCCCTGATGGCGTGTTTCCCGGCGGGAACCGTGACGGGCGCCCCCAAGGTTCGTGCGATGGAAATCATCGACGGGCTCGAACCGACGCGGCGGGGAGTTTATGCCGGAGCGATTCTGTACCTGGACTTTTCCGGCAACCTCGATTCGTGCATCGCCATCCGCACACTGGTGGTCAAGGATGGAAAGGCCTTCATCCAGGCAGGGGGTGGCATCGTGGCCGACTCAGTGCCTGAGAAGGAGTTCCAGGAGACGATTAACAAGTCCCGCGCCTTGGTGAAAGCGGTCGAGATGGCAGAACAGGGATTCTGAGTGGGATGCTGGGTGGTCGCGCTAGAGCGATCGCAGATCGCCGCTCGCCTCGCAGACCGCTCCCTTTTCGTCAAGAAACCATGATTCTAGTAATCGATAATTACGACTCCTTCACGTATAACCTGGTCCAGCACCTCGGAGAGCTCGGCCAGCAGCTGGAGGTCCATCGCAACGACCAGATCGACCTGGCGACAATCCAGACGATGAACCCGGATCGAATTGTCATTTCCCCAGGACCAGGAAATCCCGACCAGGCAGGCATTACACTGAAACTGCTCCGAGCCTTTGAGGGCAAGAACCCCATTCTGGGTGTTTGTCTCGGTCATCAGGCTATCGGCCAGGCTTTTGGCGGCAAGGTGGTTCCCGCTCCCTATTTGATGCACGGCAAGACCAGCGAAATCTGCCATGACAATCGCACGATTTTCGAAGGTCTACCGTATCGTTTCCCGGCAACGCGTTATCATTCGCTAATGGTCGAGCGGAAGAGTCTGCCGAAATGCCTGGAGATTTCAGCGACGTCGACCGACGGACTCATCATGGGGCTGCGTCACCGGGAGTACCCGATCGAAGGCGTGCAGTTTCATCCGGAATCGATCCTGACGGTCCAGGGCAAGAAGCTGCTGCAGAACTTCTTGAAATTGGCTTGATCACGTGGCTGTTTTTCGAAGGAAACGCCCTGCCGGGTTGGCGCACACCTTGCCGAGCGACCTCGCCCACTAGAGTCCATGACCCCGAAACCCTTTTACCTTGACGCTCTGAAGAAGCTGCAGAGCCGTACTCATCTGGAAAGCAGCGAGGCCGAGTTGCTGCTGCAAGCGATCTTCGAGCAGCAGCTCAGCGAAGTCCAGACCGCCGCATTGCTCAGCAGCCTGGCCGCCAAGGGAGAGACCGTCGACGAGATCGTGGGATTCGCACGAGGCATGCGGCGCTTTGCCGTGACGTTGAAGCACAGCCAGCCTCGGCTTGTCGATACAGCCGGAACGGGCGGAGACGCTGCCGGAACGTTCAATATCTCCACCGCGGCAGCGTTCGTTATCGCCGGGGCCGGAGTTCCGGTTGCGAAGCACGGAAATCGCGCCATGTCTGGGAAGTGCGGTAGCGCGGATGTTCTGAGCCACTTAGGCGTTAACATCGAAGCGCCTGTTCGTGTACTGGAGGAGTGCCTGGACAAGGGAGGCATCACGTTCCTGTTCGCACCCCTGTTCCATCCGGCGATGAAAGCCGTCGGCAAGGTGCGTCGCGAGCTCGGTGTTCGCACGGTTTTCAACCTCCTAGGTCCCTTGCTGAATCCAGCCGGCGCGCGGCGTCAGACCGTAGGCGTTTTCTCCCAGCCACTGACTGAAAGACTCGCCGAAGCGCTGCGCCAGCTGCAGTGCGAGCAGGCCCTGGTGTTTTGTGGCGAGAACGGCCTGGACGAGTTCAGTGTGGACGGGACGACCCAGGTCACTGAATTGCGCGATGGAAAGGTCAAGACCGAATCTGTGGAGCCCGAGCGTTTCGGGCTTGCACGGAGGAGCCGGGCGGAGCTCAAGGGCGGAGACGCCGCCGAGAATGCGCGCATCCTGCGAGATGTTTTCGAGAACCGAGGCACTCAGGCACAGCGAGACGTCGTTCTGCTGAATGCCGCCGCTGGCATCTATGTTGCCGGGGCAGCCCAGTCTGTCGGCGAAGGCATGGCCTTGGCTCGGGAGGCGCTCGCCAGTGGCCAGGCGCTGGCCAAGCTAGAGACGCTGGTGGAACTCAGCAATCGCCCGCTGGCAGGCGCTGCATCGTAGTGCCTCACGGGACCTTCAGAACGGTGACCCCCAGAGTGAATGTCTCCTGGACCTGTGCGGAATCTCAGAACCAAGGCTGCGAAAAAATCAGAAAATTCGTCCAAACGCCGCGTGAGGTCAAGCGGCCTCCAATGACTCCAAAAGGGTTCTACACGTATTGTTGGCCCGGTGCCCTCACCGGAGGTATTTTTTCACAGTCGGGACGTTCGCATTCCATGGCGAATCCGGCCTGCGAAAGGTGACCCTTGGAAGATAGGCTGGCACAGATCCTCGAGAGCAAGAGAGCGCGGCTGGAGCAGCTCAAGAAGCTGACCCCGGTCGCCGCCGTGCAGAACTCCACAGCGAGAACAACCTTCGTCAAAACACGTTCGTTCTATGATGCGCTGGCTCGCGACGACCGTCTCAACCTCATCGCCGAGCTCAAGAAGGCTTCGCCCTCGAAAGGCCTGCTGCGAGAGAATTACGATCCAGTTGAGCTGGCGATTGACTACGAATCGCACGGCGCGGCCGCGATTTCGGTTCTTACCGAAGAGAATTACTTTCTGGGGTCGCTGGAGCATCTGCAGCGGGTGCGGCCCAACGTGTCTCGGCCACTGCTGCGCAAGGATTTCATCTTCGATCCGTACCAGGTTTACGAAGCCGCTGCGGCCGGCGCCGACGCCATTCTGTTGATTGTGGCCATTCTTGATGCCGGCACGCTCGCCAGCCTGATCCAGCTGGCCGAACTGACGGGTCTGGATTCGCTGGTCGAGGTCCATGATCGCCAGGAGCTAAACACCGCATTGACCGCCGGAGCCAAGATCGTGGGTATCAACAATCGCAACTTGAAGACATTTGCGGTGGACCTGCACACCACGCTCCAGCTCGCGCCGCATGTGCCCGACGCCGCCGTGCTGGTGAGCGAAAGCGGCATCCACACGGCCGACGACATCCGCATGCTGCGGGATGCCGGATGTGATGCGTTTCTGATTGGCGAAGCATTCATGAAGTCCGAGAAGCCTGGACGGGCATTGAGAGAGTTGATGATCCGGAGCCTGAACTAGGCCCCCTGTTTCATCATTAAGGCGACGAAGCGTGCCCATTCGTCATGCCCGCAGACGCGGACAAGACGGCTGGGGTTCTGGTCCCGTTCGTGGAAATCGAAGGGCTAAGGAATGAGGGTCCCCGCCGCCCTCCATTGAGACTGCTATGGTTCGAGTCAAGATCTGCGGCATAACGAGCCTGGAGGACGCTCGGGCGGCCATCGAGCTGGGCGCCGATGCTTTGGGATTCAACTTCTACAAGCGCAGCCCCCGCTACATCGAACCAGCCAAGGCCAAACCGATCATCGAAGCGCTGCCTCCGCTCATCTCTCTGGTAGGAGTTTTTGCAGACGAGTTCAGCCCCGAGCGCATCCAGAGCATCGCCCACGCGATTGGCCTGGGCACCATTCAGCTTCACGGCTCAGAAACACCTGACTACGTGAAGAAGCTCAGCGAGGTCCGCGTCATCAAGGCATTTCGGGTGAGCGAAGGTTTCGATCTGGCCCAATTGACGGCGTTTCCGGTCGGAGCTTATCTGCTGGATGCGTACGACGCCAAGCAGTTGGGCGGCACTGGCAAGACCTTCAATTGGGACATCGCCGTGCAGGCGAAGCAACAAGGACGGGTGATTCTGGCTGGCGGGATTTCTTCTGGCAACGTGGCCGAAGCTATTCTTCAGGTGCAGCCTTACGCCGTCGATGTTTGCAGCGCTGTCGAAAGCAGCACCGGTACGAAAGACCTTCTCAAGATGGAAGCCCTCTTTCGAGAGGTTCACCGGGCGCGTTCTCTGCTTTCAAGCTGAGTCTGAAGCCAGACCCTAACATTCCGGCGCCATGTCGTGGTGTGGGTGACGGCCCAGAACACTGCGTCGGTTGTTCGAATGCCCGACGCCGCGAAACTTCTTTGGGAGGTCTATGGAGACTCTTCCGTTCGACCGGTGGCCGGATGCTCAGGGGCATTTCGGCCCGTATGGCGGCAAATTTGCGCCCGAGACACTGATGCACCCCTTGCAGGAACTGGAGCACGCGTATCTGGAGGTAAAACAGGATGGCGCGTTTCAAGCGGAGTTGAACCGGCTGCTGCGCGAGTACTCCGGTCGTCCGACACCGTTGTTTCGCGCCGAACGGCTCAGCCAGCACCTCGGCGGTGCCACGGTTTACCTGAAGAGGGAAGACCTGAACCATACCGGCGCCCACAAAATCAACAACTGCCTGGGACAGGCCCTGCTGGCGCAGCGCATGGGAAAACGGCGCATCATCGCCGAAACCGGGGCGGGCCAGCATGGTGTCGCGACGGCCACAGCCTGCGCGTTGCTTGGCCTCGAGTGTGAAGTGTATATGGGCGAAGAAGACATGCGGCGCCAGGAACTAAACGTGTTCCGCATGCGCCTCCTGGGTGCAACGGTGCACGGTGTCGCCAGCGGAAGCAAGACGCTGAAGGACGCCATCAACGAAGCGATCCGCGACTGGGTGACCAACGTCCGGCATACCTACTACCTGTTGGGGTCTGTTCTGAGCTCGCATCCCTATCCTATGATGGTCCGCGACTTCCAAGCAGTCATCGGGCGTGAGGCCCGAGAGCAAATCGTCGAGAGAGAAGGACGATTGCCGGACACGCTGGTAGCGTGCGTCGGGGGAGGGAGCAACGCCATCGGTCTGTTCTACGCTTTCCTCAACGACTCGAGTGTGGCCATGATCGGCGTAGAGGCCGGAGGGCGCGGCCCAGCGCTCGGCAACCACGCAGCCCGCTTCAGCGGTGGCAAGCCGGGCATTCTGCAGGGCACCTACTCCTATGTGCTGCAGACCGACGAAGGGCAGATCGCCAACACTCACTCGGTCTCGGCCGGCCTGGACTACGCGTCGGTCGGTCCCGAGCATGCCTATCTGCACGATGTGGGCCGAATCCGCTATTGCTCGGTGGACGACCACGAAGCACTCGAGGCCTTTCATTTGCTCAGCCGCACCGAGGGGATCATTCCGGCTCTCGAGAGCGCTCACGCCGTGGCTGAAGCAGTCCGGCAGGCGCCGAAGCTCGGGCGTAACCATCTCATGATTGTCAATCTGTCGGGCCGCGGAGACAAGGATGTGCAGACGGTGGCGGCTCGGCAGGACTGACATGACCTCTTTAGGACTGGCGCCGGTCCTGCGAGTGGCAGATCGGACTGAGCCTGCGCCGTCGGTGCAGTGGCCGCGCCGATCGCCGCACGCACACCTATTGTGCCACTCTGCAGGTTTGGCGCCGCACGCTCGAAGCACCTTTGAATCCGCCTGATTGCTCTGTTATTTTCCTCATGAACCGGATCCCAGAAAAATTCGCCCAGCTCAAGCGGCAAAACCGGAAGGCGTTCATTCCCTACATCACGCTAGGCGATCCCAGCCTCGAGGCATCGTTCGAGATCGTATTAGAGCTCTGCCGGGCCGGTGCTGACATCGTCGAGCTAGGCATCCCCTTCTCCGATCCGCTAGCTGACGGGCCGGTGATCCAGCGAGCGACGGAGCGGGCGTTGCAACGGGGGTTCACTCTGCGGTCAGGACTGAAGACCGTGGCCAAACTGCGCGAGCACACCGAGGTGCCCTTTCTCCTCTTTAGCTACTACAATCCCTTGTTTGCTTACGGATTCGAGCAGCTGGCTCAGGACGCCAAGGCCAGTGGCATCGATGGCGTTTTGATCACCGACTTGTCTGTAGAAGAGGCGGCGGCGCCCGTTAGCGTCTTGCAGCATGCCGCTCTGGACAGCGTGTTTCTGGCAGCTCCAACCAGCACCGACGATCGAATCGAAAAGATAGCTCGCTACTCTTCGGGATTCATCTACGCGGTATCTCGAACCGGGGTCACTGGCGCGCAGAAATCGATTTCCGACGAAGTCGGACCTCTGGTCGGGCGGATTCGCCGCCATTCTGGCTTGCCGGTGGCGGTGGGATTCGGGATTTCGGAACCGTCGCACGTCGCAGCAGTCTGGGAACTCGCCGATGGCGCCGTGGTTGGCAGCGCTCTGGTGCGCTGCATCGAAGAGAACCGGGCGAACCCGCACCTGGCTCAAAAAGTGGGAGAGTTCACCCGCTGGCTTAGAGGAGGAGTCTAGCCCATGGATATCGACGACTGGCGAAAGCGGATCGACGAGATCGACAGCCAGCTGACAGAGCTGTTAAGCGAACGTTCCCGCTGCGTCATCGAAATCGGGAAGATCAAACGGCAGCGGCAACTTCCGGTCTACGACCCACAGCGGGAGAAAGACATCTTCGAACGCCTTGCGCGCAACAATCGCGGGCCGCTGGAGAACGATGCCTTGAAGCGCCTGTTCGAACGGATCCTCGACGAGTCGCGTCGGGTGGAGCGAGTGGCTTTGGAGCAGCAACCGTAGCCTGCCCGACTGCGGTTGCCCCGGCGGGTTGTCGAACCTGGCAGCCGCAGGCAAACCGGACAGCGGATTCCTCAAAGTTCACGCGCTTCCGGCAGGAAGTCTCTTGCCTGTTTCTTGGCGGTCTTCGCCTGTCGGCGGTTCGCTAATCTCTCCAGCGTCCCGACTTGGCGCTGGACGCGATCGAATTCGATTCACCAGGGTGATCACATGGTCGTCGTCATGCAGGAAGGCGCCAGCGAGGCGCAGATTCAACATGTCATGGAAAGGCTGGTGGCGTTGGGATTCGACATCCACCGCTCAACGGGCGTGAGTCGAACCGTTCTGGGCGTCGTGGGCGGCAAGATCGTCGACACCCGGGAGATCGAGTTGATCGATGGCGTCGGTGAGGTGGTTCGCATTACGGCCCCTTACAAGCTGGCCAGCCGGCAGTTCAACCCGGAGGGAACGCGGGTTCGGCTGCAGAATGCCCGCCGGACCGTCACGATCGGCGGAGATCGAGTCGTCGTGATGGCTGGGCCGTGCAGCGTCGAAAGCCAGGAACAGATCGAAACATCCAGCGAGATTGTCGCTCGGTGCGGAGCCACAATCCTGCGCGGTGGTGCTTTTAAGCCGCGTTCGTCGCCATACAGTTTTCAGGGTATGGGGGCAGAAGGGTTGCTTTGGATGCGCCAGGCAGCAGACCGCCACGGGTTGTTCGTCGTCAGCGAAGTGATGGACCAGACTCAGATTCCGCTGCTGCTCGATCATGCCGACATTCTACAGGTGGGCGCCCGCAACATGCAGAACTTCAATCTCCTGCGCGAACTCGGCAAGGTTCGCAAGCCGGTGCTGCTGAAACGAGGCATCGCCGCAACCATTGAAGAGTGGCTGCTTTCGGCGGAATACGTGCTAGCCGGCGGGAATCATGCCGTCATCTTGTGCGAACGCGGTATTCGAACCTTCGAGAACTACACGCGCAACACCCTCGACATTTCCGCAATCCCCGTCGTTAAAAAGCTCTCACATCTCCCCATTGTTGCCGATCCTTCACATGGAACAGGCCGCCGGGACAAGGTTCCTCCAATGGCGCGAGCCGCAGTCGCTGCTGGCGCGGACGGCTTGTTGGTCGAGGTTCACCCAAACCCGGAAAAAGCTCTCAGTGACGGCGCTCAGACGCTCTTCCCACATCAATTCGAGCAATTGATGAAAGAACTGGAGCAGATCGCTCCCGTTTTGGGAAGAACGATCTGATAAAAGGCCGGCGGACATTCCGATGCTACCCGCTTGTTGGATTGCCCGCAGTCATTGTCGTTGTTGCTCGGGCTCAGGTGCAGAGCCGCCGGCACGCCTGGGAACCAACCCGTCACATCAGGGTTGCTCCAGCCCCCTTCGGATGCGAACATCATCGAGAGTGCTGAGGCCCACCGCAACGACGGGTCGCCGGGGCACCAATCATTGAGGGGTCTCCGGGGCGAAACACGAACCTATGAACAAGGTCATTCCGGATCTAAAGCAGGCGATTGCCGACATTCAGGACGGAGCGACGATCATGATGGGCGGCTTCGGCCCGTGCGGGATCCCCGAGAACCTGATCCAGGCGTTATGTGACCAGGGGACACGACAGCTGACGGTAATCAGCAACAACGCAGGTACCGAGGATCTCGGCATCGGGCTCCTTTTGCGCAATCACCAAGTGAAGAAGATGATTGTCAGCGATGTTGGACAGAACCGCACCTTCGAAGAACTGGTGCGCCATGGGAAGCTGCAGATCGAATTCTGCCCGCAAGGAACGCTAGCAGAACGCATCCGTGCGGGCGGAGCAGGGCTCGGAGGGTTCTACACGCCGACCGGCTTCGGTACCATCGCGGCTGAGAACAAGGAGGCACGGGCCTGGAATGGGCGCCATTATGTCCTCGAACTGCCGCTTCGGGCGCACTTTGCCTTCATCAAGGCCCGCAAGGGAGATCCGTTCGGCAATCTGATGTACCGGGCGACCGCCCGCAACTTCAACCCGGTGATGGCGACCGCCGCCGACGTGACAATTGCAGAAGTCGAGGAGCTGGTTGAAACAGGCAGTTTGAATCCGGACGAAATTCACACGCCGGGAATCTACGTGCGACGAGTGGTGCCGGGCGCGCATAACGCCAAACCACCGAGAGCGGAGCCTGAGGTCCGAAAGTGAGCAAGCATCAACGCGAACTCATCGCCCGCCGCGCGGCCTGGGAAATCCAGAACGGCTTCTACGTCAACC
Organism: Acidimicrobiia bacterium; assembly: GCA_016871215.1. Taxonomy (GTDB): domain Bacteria; phylum Acidobacteriota; class Terriglobia; order Versatilivoradales; family Versatilivoraceae; genus VFZK01. The sequence goes on from VFZK01000002.1 coordinate 25,064, forward strand.
TCGGCCCCGGCATACCCGCGCTCGCGGCAAGATTTGTGCCCGAAGGAGTCGAGGCCGTCTTGGTCTCAGAAAGCGGCGTCCAGGGTTTCGGGCCGCTGCACCACGAACACAAGGGAGACCGTGACCTTGTGGACGCAGCTAATGAGCCCGTTGCCTTGACTCCCGGAGCCAGCCTGTTCTCGAGCGTCGATGCGTACGCCATGATTCGTGGTGGCCATCTCGACCTCTGCATTGTGGGAGGCTTTCAAGTCGACGAGCGCGGGAATCTGGCCAACTGGATGCTGCCGGGCCGGATGGTGCATGGAATCGGGGGCGTCATGGACCTGGCTTGCGGCGCCAAGCGAGTGGTGGTGGCCATGGAACATCGAACGCCGGCAAAAAAGCCCAAAATTCTGAGGAACTGCACGCTGCCCTTGACCGGCTTGGGCGTCGTCCACCGCGTGATCACGGAGCTGGCGGTCATCGACGTAACACCTCAAGGACTGGTGCTGCGGGAAGTTGCCGCTGAAGTTTCGGTCGACGAAGTGTGCCGGGAGACCGAGGCTGGGCTGAGAGTGGATAAGGACCTGAAGATCATTCAGGTGTAGCAAGCAGTGACGCTCTGGCGATGCTCTGACTGCCGTTGTCGATCGGCGGGTTCGGTAGGAGCCAGGCAAGCTTCGGCATGCTGGCTGGGATTCCACAGATTCAGAAGTGCTGAGTAACTTCCACGTACGCGTAGTTAGCGTTTTTGCCTTCCGGGTAGGTCCCTAGCACGACTCGGTGCCCCAACGCCCGGGCATAATAAAAGGAGAGGGTCGTGCGAAGCGACAGCTGCCAGTCGGCGTTAAGGTCCCAGAGGGTCGCGAGGGAACGCCCCCGGCGCTGGGTTTGCTGGCGAAGCCGAGTACGTTGTCCTGAAAGGCTCCTCCCCCCTGGTACCAGAGATCGGAACCCCGGCCAAGCCAAAGCTGGTGCAGCTCGCTTTGAATCGACCATCGTTTGTGCGGTCGAATGGTTAGCTGAGCGAAACCGTCTTCGCTGTTCATCGAGTTGTAGAACGGAAAGCGAGCATAGATGCGCGGCGTCGGAAGTACTTGAAAGAAAGTGCCGTGCCTGCTGTCCCGAGGGTCACGGTCACCGCTGCTTCGGAAATAACCCAATCGAACCCACGGCTTAAGCAAAGGCCAATTCGGCTGATAGCCAGCCTCGAGGGCCACGGCTCCGGCCTGATGGTCGAGTCGGCCCCAACGCCCGGTCTGCCAGGCACCCCAAGCCAGGAGATCGGCGGCACCCGGACCCAGCTCCAAAGTTCGCAGGTAATGGCCCCCGATGGTCGCAACTTGCAGGCTGGCATTGTCGGCGCTCCGCAATGGCAGGGGACGATTGTCGGTTTTTAATACGTTTCGGCGATCGTGGTAGTGCAACCCGAAAACGCGGAATTCTCCTTTCGATTCCTTTTTCGACCCGCGATGAAGTGATCTCGTGTAGGCGCCGTAGTACACGTTGATATTGAGCTGCCCGTTGCCATTCAGCTTGAAGACCCCTTCGGTCGGCCTTCCAACCAGTAGCATGAGATTATCAGCAGGTGTGTTACGGACAAACTGCAGGGAGTCAAAACTGCGGCCTACGTGGGTGAAGCCGAAGTTGCCGACAAGGCGGTGAGCGATTCGGCTTCGTTTCAAGGTGGCAAGCACCGCGTTCTTTGGCACGGATTCCATGCCCTCGATGAACTCGATTCTTCCTAGCCGCAGACTATTTGCCGGGCTCCCAATCCCCTTGAATCGCACAAACCCCTGTTTCAGGAAGAGGCTGCCGTTCTGACGTCCGTTCGCTGCAAAGTAGTTTGCTCCAAGACCTAGCTGGCCTTGAGGCTGGGGCGCGACCGCATCGCTCGGCAAATTCAACAGAAGGGGCGCCGCCCCTTCGGCTTGCCAGTCCCAGCGCGCGTGCTCCTGGCCAACGGCAACACGCAATAGATTGCCCCAGAAGTTGTAATCGCCGTTGGCCGCCTGGCTTTGGAACCAATCCCACCCTTCCCAACGCACGCGCAAACTTCCAGACACTGTTAGATCGCCAATCTTGAAAGGCTTCGCTGCCTGCCCCAATACGGTCGAGCTGACGCTCCATAAAATGATCGCCGCCAGGATATGGCGCATGGCACGCTGGTCGATCATCTGAGCGCTCCTTTCCTCACACACTTCACCCCATGCTTTCGCATGCACTGCTAAGAATCCGCGCCGATTGGAGCAGCTGAAATTCCAAATCCGGGAGCCCTCCTAACAAACCATGGCTTCCAGGTCAACGGCTGTTGCTGTGGCGTACGGAACGCCAAGGCCGTTTGCGGCAGCAGCACGTTCGCAAGGACAGGGAGAGCCCGTTTGCCCAGCCAAATCGCCCAGCTCTGGTTGTTTTGCCGCAGATCCTGGCGGGACCAACTAACCAAGCCACGCCTTTGAGCTGGAGGCAGGTCAGACCGAGTGATTTCACCCACCGTTGGGTGAATTGGGCAGCCGGGATTCTCCATACCGCTGAGGGAAATCGTTGGACCTTGACACTTCAGTGGCTTGCAGTTTTTTTGAATGGCACCGTGGCTGCTTAAAGGCTGGAAGGCATTGACGCCACAGGCAACCACTCAGGGAGGTGGGTCATGAAGAAACCGACCCGGGAGGAGATCATCCAACAGCTCAAGTTGGAAAAAAGCATTCTGGAAGATGGAGGTTATGGGCATTCCGTCAGGACACCTCTCAAAGATGAGATCTATTTCCGCGACTCCATCAGCTGTCCGAACTATGGAGAGCCCGTCAGGGTTCACCCTTGTTCCGAGTGTTTTCTGATCGAGTTCGTCCATCCGGCTTACCTGGACGTCAACCTGCCCTGCCACTTCATCCCATTGAATCCGGCGGGTGACACGATCGATTCACTGGTCCGGTCTGGGGACACCGACAAGCTCGAATCCTGCCTGCTGGCTTGGCTCGAGTCGACTGTTAAGAACCTCGAAGCGGCTCAGGCCTCGGCGCCAGAGCGCTCAGAGCCCTCAGGTGAAAGGTGAATGCCACTGGATGCTTTTGGAGAGGAATCAGTGGAGCGGATGCTTAACGCCCAGCGCATCATTTATCGACGGCCGCCTGATCCTGAGCTGGCCCCGGCGAGAGGCAAGGCGCCAAACACTCCAGAGGCGATACACCTGGGAATGGAGAGAAAGAGCCGCTACCGCGGACGGCAAGGCCCTGACACCTCGCAGCGCTTTCGGCGGGCAAGCCAAATCCTCTTCCTGCTGTTAAACGTCTGGATCGGCTGGGAATTCTACTTCTTCGTTCGTTACTATGAAACGCAGGGCCAGACCGCATTCGTAGCTCGCCCTGCCGGCGTGGAAGGCTGGCTGCCCATCGCCGCGCTCATGAATCTGAAGTATTTCCTCCTGACAGGCTTGATTCCGAAGATCCACGCCGCAACCCTGTTTCTGCTCGTCGCATTCCTGGCCATCTCCTGGCTGTGGACCAAATCGTTCTGCAGCTGGCTATGCCCGATTGGCACCCTTTCGGAAGCTCTCTGGAAGCTGGGCAGAAGGGTCTTCAAAGGGAACCTTCGCCTGCCTCGCTGGGTCGATATCCCCCTGCGCAGCCTGAAATACTTGCTGTTGGCTTTCTTTCTGTACGCCGTCGGCACGATGTCGGCAGCGGCCATCGCTGCCTTCTTGGAAAGCCCTTACGGGCTGGTGGCTGATGTGAAGATGCTGAACTTCTTTCGGTTTCTAAGTGGAACGGCGCCGCTTGTGATTAGCCTTCTCGTCCTGCTTTCTGTGGCAATCCAGAATTTCTGGTGCCGTTACCTCTGCCCTTACGGCGCGCTGATGGGGTTAGCAGCGCTTTCGGGCCCGGCCAAGATTACGCGGCAGCCGCAGCGGTGCATCGACTGCTCTAGGTGCGCGAAGGCTTGCCCGTCTTGGCTCCCCGTCGACAAACGCGAGGCCGTTCTTTCAGCGGAGTGCACCAGCTGCCTCGAATGCGTTGCCGCTTGCCCGGCGGCGGGAGCTCTTCAGATGTCAGTGGGCAGGCAGACGATCGTTCCGGCTTGGGCGATCGGCCTCGGGATTGCGGTCGTCTTCCTGGGCGTTGTGGGATACGCCAAGATAGCAGGTTACTGGGACACCGAACTGCCAGAGTCCATCTATTTCCGACTCATTCCGCAAGCCCAGGATTTGGGCCACCCCTGACGTCCCGCTGCTCTGGACGTCTAGGCCAAACCTCCCAAGCTTTTGCATTTCAAATCCGCCCATCTTGACTGGATTCATGACCTTTTCGGTGCGCCAGCTAAAGCCATCTTCGCGGGTAGGATTCAGCTCTGCCTGTCGAAGAGCCGGCCCGGTTCGGCAAGGCAGCATCGGGCGAGTTTCCTAGCGACGCGGGCTCGCCGGTTCTTCCACTTCTGCGCGGCAGCCTGGTCTCGCAGTTGGGCCAAGGCGGACTCGCTCAGCCTGAGAGCTTCAGTCAAATCGCGCTTCCGATGCTCGTAGTAGATTGCAAGCTCCTCGTGGACATCTTCGAGAAAGCCTTCGCTGCTCTCGCTGAGACCCTGCCAGAGATCGGCCGCTTCGGTATACCTTCTTTCCCGCTTCAGCCGTGAAGCTTTGGCCTTCTTGGCTTCCAGCTCAACGTTGTCCGGCAAACCTCCGAGCAGCGCCGCCTCGCTCCAGCGCACGGCAAGCTCTTGCTCTCCGAGCGCGCCCGCGTATTTTCCTGCGCTGTAGAGATCCAGAGGTACCAAGTCATCGCTCGATTGGCCCGAGAAGATCTCCCCCATCCGGACCGCCAGACGCGCCAGTGTTTCAATGTCCCAGCGGTTGTGCCTCAAGATGCCAGCGATCGCTTCGGGATCTTGCGTGCGGACGTAGCGGAAGTAGAGCTGTGGAATCAGGCGTCCGGGGATGTCGTTTTGTCGTCCGATCCCCAGAATGTGGCTCTCCAGGTTTGCCAAAGAACAATCTCCCAACCGCCGTTGCCAAATTCGGCGGGCTGGGTGGAGCAGATCCAGATGGACGACGCCGTCCAGCGGCCAGCGTTGGCGCGCCAGTACGAATCGAGATTGCAGCAGGGGAAGGTCGAAGGCTTTTCCATTGAACGTCACTAACCCATCGGCATGGGCGAGGCGCTCCTGCAAGGCCACCAACATCGCCCTCTCTTCGTGGTAGTCGCGCATCAGATACTGCTCGACCACAAAGCCGTCACCGGACCAACGTCCCACACCAATCAGAAAGGCCACCGTTCCCGCTCCTCCCGACAGGCCGGTGGTCTCAGTGTCCAAGAAAACGATCGACTGAGGATTGCCCGTCCATTGCTGGGCGCAAAGGAGCCGAATCAGCCGGGCAAGATGCATTACTTGCTGGGGGCCATCGAGTGGAAGGGGCGAATGAGAAACCTGGTGCAGGAACGATGGACCATCATTGCCCTGCATAAGATCTGCCAGGGCGCCTGGCAGCTCGCCGGACTCGTTGCCAGCACGCGGCGCCTGATCCCGCTGCAGTCTTCGAGTTCGGTTACGGAGTTTCTCTAAGCTGGATCGAAGCGACGTCGCAGGCAGGCTCTGCGATTTGTCTGGTGTCGCTCGAGCCTCAACCGTCTTGGGCTGGGAAGCCATTCGGGCTTCGTTTCGCGTCTTGACGAGCTGTTGTTGCGCTAACTTCTTCGCGAGATTCATCCGGTATTAGAAGCGGCCAGGCCGGGTGCTATAGAATCGCCTTCAGGATATCCAGTGCCACACGTTTGCCCAGGTCGCCCGTTTCCCCCTGTGGACCGACACAGCTCGGGCAGCCTTCCTGGCAAGGGCAGCTTCGAATCAGCCGCGCGGTCTCCTGCAACACTCGATCGTGCAGATCAAACAGAGGTTCGCTCAGCCCGATGCCGCTCGGATAGTTGTCGTAGATGAAGATGTTGGGCTCGAAGATCTGGCGCGGGAGGTCCCGACCCTTCTGGGCAGGGCTCACAGCTCGCCCCGGCGTCTCACCTACAAGATTTTCTTCTATTGTCACCTGGAGATCGCGGGGATCGCACATCAAAAAAAGGGCAGCCATCTGGCGCATGGCCTCGGCGAGCCCGCGAACGCCATTGAGCCGGATCGATGGGAGGTAAAGCAGCGACTCCATGAGCGATCTTGGCAAGGTGAGCCAATAGGAAGTGGTGTGCATTTCCTGCTCTGGCAACTCCAGGTCGCCAGCGCCGACGTTCTCCAGCGTATAGAACTTGATCTTCTTGAACCCGACGACCTGAGTTGTCAGATGAATCTCGCCCCACTGTTTCGTGCTGCTCCTGAGGAGTTGCCTGTCGAATGTGTCCAGGATGCGCACTTGGGTATAGGAAATGGCGTCCGTGAAGTAGTCCAAGTCCACGCGTTTGACGTGAGCCCGCCGTTCCTTGTAGTCGAGCTTTTCCACGAAATACTGCTGGCCCTCGTGAATATAGATGGCCTTCTCGTGCACCGTCGTCAGCGCGCTGGGGAAATCCACCTTGCTGACGATCTTGGGCTCGGCCGTCACATCGAGGACTACGAAATTGTCTGAGCTGACCGACCTGAGGCTGACCGCGTCGGCCGGGTAAGCCTCGCTGGTCCAGTGCCACTGCCCTCCGGCGGCGTGCACGAAGCCGTTCTCCTCGAGAAACTTCATCATCTCGCGGGTCTCGACTGTGCCGAAATTCTCGCCATCACTGAACGGTAACTCGAACAGAGCACATTTCACATGGTTCAGCAAAATCTCCAGGTTGTCTGGATTCACAAGCCCATGCTCGGGAGACTGGCCGAAAAAGTATTCTGGATGCTCCACGATGAACTGATCGAGCGGCGCGCTGCTTGCCACCAGTACGGCAGCCGAAACGCCGCTACGCCGCCCGGCCCGGCCGGCGCGCTGCCAGGTGGACGCGATGGTTCCCGAGTATCCGGCCATGACGCAGACTTCCAGGCTGCCAATATCGACACCGAGCTCCAGAGCGTTGGTGGCTACCACTCCGAGAATCCTGCCTTCGCGCAGCCCTTTCTCCACCTCGCGCCGTTCCAGCGGCAGATACCCGCCTCGATATCCACGCACCAAGTCTCGGGACAGGACGTTTTTTTCCAGCGCATCCTTCAAATAAGTGACGAGAATCTCCGTAACCAGCCGGCTGTTCGCAAAGACCAGCGTTTGGAGTCCTTTCTTCAGAAAACTCAGCGCCACCGAACGAGTTTCGTTGACGTACGACCGGCGGATGCCAAGCTGCCGATTCACGACCGGCGGGTTGTAGAAAACGAAGTACTTCTCGCCTCGCGGCGCCCCGTTGTCGTCGACCAGTTCTACATCGTCCTCCAAAAGCTTCGTTGCCAGTTCCTTCGGATTGGCGATGGTGGCCGAGCAGCAGACGAACTGCGGCTTCGACCCGTAAAAAGCGCAGATTCGCTTCAGACGCCGTAGTAGGTTCGTCAGGTGGCTGCCGAATACGCCGCGATAGGTGTGCAGCTCGTCGATAACGACATACTTCAAGTTCTCGAAGAGCTGCACCCACTTGGTGTGGTGCGGCAGGATGCCGGCGTGCAGCATGTCAGGGTTGCTGACCACCACGTGCCCTTGCGCGCGAATGGCGCGACGTGAGTCTTGCGGCGTATCGCCGTCGTACGTGAAGGTCTTGATGTCCCTGCCCGAGAGCTGGATGAGCTGGTAAAGCTCTTCCATCTGATCCTGTGCCAGCGCTTTGGTCGGGAACAGATACAGCGCCCGTGCGTCTGGCGAAGCGAAAACGGCGTTCATCACCGGAATGTTGTAGCAGAGCGTCTTGCCAGAAGCCGTGGGTGTGACGACCACGACGTTGCGCCCTGCCAGCGTCTGCTGAATCGCCTCCGCTTGATGGGTATACAGCTGCCCAATGCCTCGTTTCTTGAAGACCTCGATGACGAGCGGATCAAGACCACCAGGAAACGCGGCATATCGTGCCTCCTGGGCAGGAAAATGTTCGACGTGCGTGATGCACGATTGCAGCCCGCGTGAAAGTTTCAATTCCTCGACGATGCGAGGGATGGAAGGCGACAAACTAGCTTGCATGAGGATCCGTGCGTGTTGGCCAAGCGAGAGAGAAAGAAACTTCTGACAGCACTAGCTGCGGCACTCCGGTGCGGACATGGGTTCGCAAAAGAACCGTCAACGGCCGAGGGCAGACACCCCAAACACCTGGCTCGCTAACCCAAGTACTTCTGCAACCACTCGAAGAACGTCTTGTACCATAACTGGCTGTTGGCTGGCTTGAGAATCCAGTGGCCTTCATCCGGGAAGTAGAGCATTGTCGAAGGCACTCCCTGGCGCTGCAGGTAAGTGAACAGTTGAAACCCTTCACCGATTGGCACACGGAAGTCCAATTCACCATGGATGACGAGCATCGGTGTCTTGAGGTTCTTGGCGAAGGCATGCGGCGACCATCTCTCATAAGTCTCACGGTTGGTCCAGGGAGTCCCTTTAAACTCCCATTCGGGGAACCACAGTTCCTCGGTAACGCCATACATGCTGGTCAGATTGAAAACCCCGGCGTGCGAAATAAGACACCTGAAGCGATCGGTGTGGCCGGCAATCCAGTTCGCCATATACCCGCCGAACGATCCCCCAGCCGCCGCCATCCGATTTGGGTCGACATACCCCAGCCCCACCGCGTAATCCACCGACTTCATCAGGTCTTCGTAGACTTTGCCGCCCCAATCGTCGCGGATGCCGTCGACGAACTGCTGCCCGAAGCTGGTGCTGCCGTGCGGATTGGGCATCGATACCACGTACCCCTGAGCAGCAAACACCTGGGCATTCCAGCGGTAACTCATGGCGTCGCCCCAAACCCCTTGGGGGCCACCGTGAATGGCGAGTAGCAGAGGATACTTCTTAGCTGGATCGAAGTTTGGAGGCTTCACAATCCAGGTCTGGATTTTCGAGCCTCCGGCGCCGCTGTACCACAGCGACTCTGGCTGCTTCAATTCGACCTGTGACAGCAGTTCGCGATTCATTGATGTCAGCGCTCTCAGCTGGCTGCCGTCAGCCAACGCGCTGTAGATCTCGGCAGGCGCCGACAGGCTCTGATGCGAAAAGACCAGCTGCTTTCCGTCGGGCGACACCTGAAGGTCGTCGTTGGTGTGGGCATCCAGGACTTTGCGAACCGGGCCCCCGCTCAAATCGACTCGGAACACCGGCTGGCGCGCTTCATCGCCGGCAATGAGCAACAGTGCTTTGGAATCGGGTGTCCATTGAAAGCCTTCGATGTGCCGGTCGAAAGTCTCGGTCAGACTCTTGATTGCTGCCGACGTTCGGTCGTAGATCATCAACTGCCAGCGATCTGCCTCATAGCCAGCACGCGCTTGGGAGCGAAAGGCAATGAATTTGCCGTCAGGCGAGTAAAGCGGAGACGCATCCGCCCCCGGATTGAAAGTGATCTTTCTGGGAGATCTGGTTCCGTCAACCGGGACAACAAAAAGGTCGGTGTTGGTGCTCAGGGCTTCGTTCTGGTCGTTGTTACGCACGAAGCAAAGCTCTTTGCCGTCGGGCGAGAAGGCGTAATCGTCGGGTCCTCCGAGCGAAAACGGGGGAGCATCGGCGTCGCCGGTTGTCAGATCCTTCGGGATTCCACCCTCGATCGGCACAACGAATACATGACTCCGTTTCCCTCCTTTCCAGGCGTTCCAGTGCCGAAACAACAGCTTCTCGAGCACCTGCGCCTTCACCGGACTGGTTTCGCGCTCCTTGTCTCTTTTCTGGCTGCATGCCAGATCGGGGCAGTCTGGGTACACCTCGGAAACGAAGGCCAGATTCTTGCCGTCAGGCGACCAAGCGACGCCCGAGACTTCGATGCCTTGGGTGTCCACCGGAACGGCTTCGCCGCCGCTGGTCGCAAGAACCCATATCTGCGAGATTCCCGATCGGGTGGAAACGAACGCTAACCGCTTGCTGTCGAGAGCCCAGCGCGGACGCTCGTCCCGTTTGGGGCTGCGCGTCATTTGCCGGGCTTCGCCGCCTTCCCTGGGAATCAGCCAGATATCGCTGTTGCGGGTGTTTGCTTCGACATCGTAGACGGTGGCCGTGAAGGCCACCCACTGACCGTCGGGCGACAACTGGGGGTCGGCGACGCGCTTCACTTTCATCATTTCCTGGAATCCAAACGGGCGTTTCTGTGCCCTCGCCACCGGGGTGGAACAGAGAGTCCAGGCAAGCATAACGCTGCACATTGGAACGATTCGGGTCATTGGTATTCCTCGTCTAAGGGCTCGGTTGATGCCGGTTATAGTCGACTGCCTCGAGCGTGTCAATTTCTGAAGTACCGGCCCATTCGCAGCCAGTCGCGACAAGCGTATCCCGACAGGTCTTCCTGGGGAGACGCGACTTGGAGAGGCCTATTTCAGGCACCGTTGCGCGCGGGCGAGCCGGCGCGGGGTCCCGTCAAAGTCGTGAGCCCTCCCTTACGGTCGGCTACTGAACAGTCGCGTGGACCAAATCAGTAGCCCGCGCGTTGGCAAGGGCTCGACCTCGACTCAACGACTTACGAGACTTTGACGGGACCCTGCGAGCCGGCGTGCGTTCGTTGACAGCCCATTTCGCCATCGGCTAAGATCGGCGATGGTTCTGGACGGAAAATTCCGATCTGGTGCATCGCGAGGTGTGGGGAAGCCATGGAGACAAGTGAGGTTCGTTTGATGCGGGAGGAACTCAGGCCGATTGCCGACAAGGTCTTTCAGGGTCAGCGGCTCTCGTTTCAAGACGGCGTGATGCTGTACACGACACCCGATCTCCATACCGTTGGGGCGCTGGCAAACCACGTGCGCGAGAAATGGAACGGCAATATCGGATATTTCAACATCAATCGCCACCTGAACCCAACCAACGTGTGCGTGGTGGACTGCAAGTTTTGCGGCTTTGCGCGCAAACCGAACAAGGGCGGTTACACCATGTCGCTCGAAGAGGCCTACCACCATGCATCGCAGGGCTACTCCGAGGCCGTGACAGAGCTTCATATCGTCGGCGGGCTCCATCCCTATTTACCGTTTTCCTATTTCACCGATCTTCTGCGGGGGCTCAAGGAACGTTTTCCAAAGGTCCATCTGAAGGCCTTTACGATGGTCGAGCTGGATTTCCTGGCCCGGCGAGCCAAGCTGCCGGTTGAAGCCACGATTCAGGCCTTGAAGGATGCCGGCATGGACAGCTGCCCGGGCGGCGGGGCCGAGATCTTTGCGGAACGCGCGAGAGAGATCATTTGCGACCACAAGGTTTCGGCAGAGCGATGGCTCGACATCGCGCGAAAGGTTCACCATCTAGGCCTCAAGTCGAACGCGACCATGCTCTACGGGCATGTGGAAACCGTCGAGGAGCGCGTCGATCATCTGATTCGCTTGCGGGAGCTTCAGGACAATACGGGCGGGTTTCAGTGCTTCATCCCGCTGGCATTCCATCCGGCGAACACCCAGCTGGCGCACTTGCCGGCGCCCACGGCCATGCTCGATCTGAGGACCATTTCGGTCGCACGCCTGATGCTGGACAATTTCCCTCACGTCAAAGCCTACTGGATCATGATCGGCGCCAAAACCGCCCAGCTTGGGCTGAACTTTGGAGCGGATGATCTCGACGGAACGGTTGTCGAAGAGAAGATCGTTCACATGGCCGGGGCCCAAACTCCCGTTGGCATGACTCGCACGGAAATCGAGCATCTGATCCGAGATGCCGGGCGCGATCCCGTCGAACGCGACACCCTGTACCGTCCAGTGCACCGTGCAGCTGCCGCCTAGCCCGCGTGTAGTCCCCGAGTGTCACCTCAAAGAGAAATGAGCTCTGCGCGCGGCTCTCCGCGTTCGATGCAGAGCAGCCCCAGCGAGCGCGGTAGCGAGAACCGTTTCGGACCGGCACTACCCGGGTTGAAGTAAAGGATCTCTCCCCGTTTCTCAATCAGCGGCACATGACTGTGCCCAAAGACGACAACATCGGGCTGCACGCGGTCGATCTTTCCTTGCAAATGCCGGTTCAGGCGCCGGGGATCCCCGAGAATGTGGACCATGAAAATGCGCAGACCGCCGAGCTGAATCGTCTTTTCCTCCTCGATTCCAGGCAGCGCATTCCCTTCATCGACATTTCCAGACACAGCGCACACGGGAGCGATCTGCTCGAGCTGCTGCAGCACTCGCAAGTCTCCAATGTCCCCGGCGTGCAGAACGTGGTTAACCGCAGCAAACAGCTCAGGGATCTTGGGGTCGAAGTGGCCGTGCGTATCGGAAAGGACTCCAATGGTGCAGTCGCTCATCGAGAAGCCGCCTTTGCTGACGCGCGGGCAAGTTGATTTGGCTCGCGCGGTTGTTCGTTAGCCTGACCGTAAGAGCTCACGACTTTGATGGGACCTGGCTCCAACAAGCTTGGGGTTGCCGCTTCTCCGGCTTGCCCGGCTTCGAGCAGAGCCAGAGCACAGTTCACTGCCCTCGCCCCTTCTGAATACCCACGACCCAACTCCCTCCAATCGCCCGGTTCGTGGGTTGTGGTATACTCCGCTGGCTTAGGCGGCAGTTAGTTACCAGCCCGGAATCGTCGAGATGCTCGAAACGCCTTAAGGCTCTTTCCCTCAGGGGCTCTCTTCAAATGAAAACTGAGAAAATCTCCGAGTTTACGGTCAGCCGGTTGTCAATCTACCTGCGTTGCCTCAATCTGCTGGCCGCTTCAGGAGTAACGACCACGTCCTCTCAGGCGCTGGCACAGCAGTTCCAATTGAACTCAGCCCAGATTCGAAAAGACCTCACCTATTTTGGAGAGTTCGGCGTTCGTGGCGTTGGCTACAACGTTGCCGAGCTCCGGCAGCAGTTGAGCAAGATTCTGGGACTTGACCTGATTCATCGCATTGGCATCATCGGAGCCGGAAACCTGGGGATGGCTCTGGCCAACTATCGAGGATTCGATCCAAGCCATTTCCAAGTGGCCGCGATGTTTGACCGCGATCTATCGCGCGTCGGCGAGACTTCGCGAAGCGGCGTCTACGTGTACCACATTAAGGACTTGAAGCCGATCGTAGCCAGCGAAAACATCCGCATCGGCGTGATCTGCGTGCCGGCCGACGACGCGCAAGAGGTGGCAAACCTCCTGGTCACCGCGGGTATAACAGCCATTCTGAATTTTGCGCCGGTCCGAGTGCATACCGATCCGAAAGTGAAGCTGAAAAGCATTGACCTCGCGATTTCGTTCGAAAGCCTGTCGTATTTCGTGGCTAAGCCGGCGCAAGCTCAAGCCGAATCCCGGAAATTCGTTCCCCACGCCGCCGGGGAAATCGTGTCCGATTGAACCTCTGCCAGGGGTGAGCGAAGTGGGCCGCTTTCGCTAGCCTAGCTCTCCTCCATGACGATCGTTGGCCTCGGCTTGGCGATTAGTTCCCAGGTCAACTCCGTCTCTCCTACGGACATTCCATCGAAAAAGACTCTCATCTGCTCAACGAACGCGGCGACATCGAGCCCGAGAAATCTCTCCGGCAGCTGCCTGAACTGCACCGCCGCCTTGTGAAAACAGCTCAAGGCGCCCTCCAGATTCTCGTTGCCGAAGTGGTAGAGAGAAACGGCCGACATGATCAGCGCTTGGTAAAAGATCTTGTTCTTCCCTTTGGCATCTCCCCAGATCTCTTCCCAAACGTCATGGCACTCAAAGTAAAAGCCGCGGTTGAAGAGATCCAGCCCTTCGTAAAACTCGGTTGGATGAAGCTTCGTTGGGTTTGTCGGCAGCTCGGCCATTCGATTCCGATAGAATCCAAAGCTGATGTTAGTATAGGCAGTGTGTTCAATTCTGCAAGGGAGCGGCTGAATCGATGAGAACTCGCGTGCCAATCGCAGCGACACGTCTGGTAATAGCTCTGGCTTTGCTGGTCTGCCACCCCCTGTTCGCGCAGTCCGACCGCGCGGTTGAGCAGAAAATCATCGATTATCTGAAGGCCAACCTCAAGGCCGGAGAGCCGGTGATCGTCAGCAAACTTCACAATGAAGTGTTCACATCGCCAGAGGAACGCAAAGCGCTCGACCGGCTGTACAACATCTTCTTCAAGGTACCGGCCTACATCGCCCAATACTACGCTTCGTCGAACAAGCCACCCAGCCTCGAGGAGATCGCGCGCCAGTTCAACCTGCCGATCGAAGGCGAAGTGGATGTCATTCTGAAGATCGTCGAATACGACCGGCGAGTGCCGAGGTTCTTGACTCGCGATTCCAAGACGGGCGAAATCGCGCAGGTCGATATCGAAAAGGTCAGGGCGGACCCGCGCTTCAACCGGGTGATTGAGCGAACCATCGCCGGATGGGAGGGTAAGTTAGCACCCCCGTTCGACGTTCAGGCGCTCGACGGAAAGCAGCTGAGCTCGTCGCATCTGAAAGGCAAAGCGCATCTGGTCTACTTCTGGTTCACCCACTGTCCGCCCTGCGTCCAGATTACGCCGCATCTGGTTTCGTTACAGCGCAAGTTCGCCAGCCGCGGCTTCAGCGTGGTTGGGCTCAACGCCGACAGAATTCTCGAACTGGGTTACGACGACTCAGAGCGCCAGGCCTATGCGGAAAAGCACCGAGTTAACTTCCCGATTGGGCACCTTTCGCCTGAGGTCCAGGCCGCCTACGGCGGGGTGCAGCTTTTTCCGACGCTGTTTCTGGTGGACAAGAGTGGAGTGATCCGGGCGCACTTTGTCAATTATCAGGACGAAGTCGCGCTCCAGCGGGCCATCGAGAAGCTGCTCTAGCGCATCATGAGAAACGGATTCAGCTGTCTTTCTGCCCCGATGGTGGTGGGCTGGCCGTGGCCAGGATAGACTACGGTCCTGTCGTCCAAGGTTAGAAGCTTGCTCTGTAGCGAACGGAAGATCGCTTCCTGAGATCCACCCCAGAGGTCAGTCCTGCCAATACTTCGAAAAAACAGCGTGTCCCCGGAAAACAACCGGCCGCTTCCCTCTGGCAGGTGCAGGCAAATGCTTCCCGGCGTGTGACCGGGAGTGAACAGAACCTCGCCGCTGTGTTGCCCAAACCGCAGCTGGTCGCGGTCGGCAACGAAATTGTCGATGCTCGAAAGGGGAGGGGTTGCTACGCCAAGCCAGGCGGCTTGCATGGGTAGGTTCTGGTAAAGCGTTAGGTCTTTCTCGTGCAGCAACGCGTCCGCTCCGGTGGCCTCCTTGAGCGCCTGCAAGTCGCCCACATGATCGATGTGCGCGTGGGTGCTAAGAATGTATCTGACGCGCAGCCGATGTTTGGCGATGAGCGGCAGGATAAGATCCGCTTCCTCGCCCGGATCGATGAGCAGGGCCTCGCGCGTTTCCTCACACCCCAAGATATAGCAGTTGCATTGCAACGGCCCGACGGCAACCGACTCGAAAATCACGAATCCTCCCGAGAGTTGGCACGAGATCCGTACTCGACGCGACCGGACATATTCTAGTCCAGGGCAAGCCGATCTTCGACCAAATACTTCCGTGGAGAATTAGGTAGTAAACCGCGACGGCATTGCATGCGCGCTGTGGAGACGCCTGTGGCTGGCTTGCCGAAACGGAGCCTGGGAGCCCCCGCGTGGCTCATTGCAAACGTTGTCCCTGGTTCAGTTGATCCTGCCCCGGCTGCGTCATCGCTCCGATAATATGCGCGCCACCTCATCAGGTTGATTGGAAACGATGCCATCGACCTGATAGTCGATCATCTTTCGAATGATGTTGGGACGATCTACTGTCCACGCAAAGACTCGGCCGAAATCACGATGCAAGCTGAGCACGCGCGAGGCGGTCAAGCACTGGAAATCCAGACAGACGTCCTCGAAGCGGAGCCCGGCGCTTCGCGCCTTTGCCAGCTTGGCGATTGTCGTTGAAACCACCCCGAGGCGGAGGGTCGGGCCGCACTGCTGCAGCTTTCGCAACAGGCTCAAGTCGAAAGAGGTCGTTAGAACCTCACGGCGCTTCGCTTCCCGCTCGAGCAGTCTTGCCAGCTTCTGATAACTTCGAGCTGCCTTGATCTCGACCATCATCCCAACAGCTTGCGGCACTGCGGCAAACGTCTGCGAGAGCGTCAGAAGCCGATGACCGCCGGCGAGCTCGATTGACAGCAAAACGCTGGAATGCGTTCGGCGAACCACATCGCGGCGGGAGGAGATGCGCCCGAGATGGGTATCGTGAATGACAATGAATTCACCATCCAGAGACTCGTGCAGGTCCAATTCGATCATGCCGGCGCCAAGCTGCACGGCTGCTGCGAAAGAAGCGGCCGTATTCTCCAGCACGTGGGCGGCGGCGCCCCGATGTCCGACGATGAGTGGCATCAAGCGGTCTTTTTGCGGCTCAGCAGTGTGCTGAGGAATCCACCGGGCTTGCGATAGGCAACTGGATGGATTTTGATGATATCGAAGCTGGGGCTCAAGTCGAAATCCTTGGGCTGAATGTGGGAGTGATGGTAGGCGACGATCGTCTTGGTGGACGGGTCGTAGTAGTGCAGAACGTCGAGGCCGACCCGCGCGAAAGCTGCTGCCAAGAGGCTCGAGCAAGTAAACTTGCCGCTGCCCGCCTCGCCGATGTCGCGGGTAGGCGGAACCTGTTCCTCAAACGGCAGGCTTATGAACTGTAGCACGTTCTCCAAATCGTAGGAAACGCCAACCTTGCCAAGCGCCCATTGGATGACGGTTTCGCGCTGTAGCCGGGCCAGGGTGCGAGGCCGGCAGATCCGAAGGTTGCAGCCCTCGTACTTCGAGAGGCTGCCAAGGATCACGCCTCTTCCGATGATCGCTTCTACCAAGGTGGGGTTTTCCTCGATGAAGGTCTTGGGAGCCATCGCAGTCGCGCGAGGCTGGTCGCCGACGAAGAGCGCGCAGTGGCTCCATGTATGCGAGCTGTAGACCTTGATCCAGTCGCTGACGCCATGGTCGCCCTCGACCAGCAAGACGTCGCCTGGAAGCAGCCTGCGCTTCAGATACTGCAAGTCGTTCGGATAGTGTAGCTTATAGATCTGCTTGCGCTTATTGACTCGCCTGACCAGGAAAGTGCCCAGCTTGAGTTTCGAAGCTCGCAGGAGCGAGCTCTTCAGTTTTCGTGCAAGCCGCGCGCTCATTCGGCATCTCCGTCTAAGGTACTTTCGAGTGAGAGTCCGGTTTTTGCATATCGGTTGCCAGAGCTGCCGCAGATCGAATAAGCTTTGGTGCTTCGGCTAATCGAAGTCGGAGCGAGACGTTCTAAGGCTTTCATTCGCCGTCCTTTTCTGACTGGTATGGGTCACTGGCCCACTCCGGTAGTCGAAGCTCAGCGGGCGACATGCTTCCTTCGAAGGGCTCGAAATTGTTGAATGGCAGACCATTAGCAGTATTCAGCGATTTCGACGGCACCATTGCCCATCCCGACACCATCAATTTCCTCACCGAGCGCTTCGCCGGGGCCGAGTTTCGGCAGGAGATCGCGCGCCAGATTTTCTCCGGCCAGCTCTCATTGCGTGACGCCATCCAGCGGGAAGTGGGTGTCATCCAGGGTACCTTGGAGGAAGTGTTGGGCCTGCTGGTCAGGAACGTCGAGGTGGATCGTAGCTTTGCTGACTTTGCCCTTTGGTGCTTCCAACAGGGAATCCCGCTGACCGTGCTGAGCGGTGGTATGAGGCAGGTCATCGAAACGCTCCTTCGACCCTTGAATCTGCCCAACGTGCGGGTGCTCGCGAATGAGGTCAGGGTCGAGCAGAACCGCTGGCGGCTTGAGTTTCTCGACGCAACAGAGTGGGGCCACGACAAGGGCGCTGCCTTGCGCCAGGCCAGGAATACGGGCCAGTCAACGGTATTTCTAGGGGACGGATTTTCGGATCGTCGAGCGGCTGCAGAGGCCGACGTGGTATTCGCGAAGGCCGGGTTGGCGCGTTTTTGCCAGCAAGAGGGCATCGCCTTTCGCGAGTTCGCCGATTTCTCCGAAGTGCTGAGCGTCCTGCGCCAAACGGAATAGTATTCCACAACCGGCTTGTAACCTTGCCGAGCTCTGTGATGCTACCAGGGCCCCGTCAAAGTCTCGTAAGTCCTTGAGTCGAGGTCGAGCCCTTGCTAACGCGCGGACTACTGATTTTGTCGATGCGGCTATTCAGTAAGCCCGACCGTCAGGGAAGGCTCACG
>VFZK01000003.1 GCA_016871215.1 Acidimicrobiia bacterium
ACAGTGGTCAAAACCCAACAAAACACTATTCCGACTATGCGGCATTAATTAAGACGCTATGTATAACATCCTGCCAGCTTGCGTGACCTCTGTCTCCAGACTCCAGTTCTCACGCACTGACGACAACGACCGGGCCAACCAAAGCACCAGAGGACTGGCGCACTCCACAAACTAACATGTCCGATTCTCGATCAACACGTTTCCGCGCTCGTCAAGCCGCGCTAACATGCCGGGCGGCACGACGATCGTCGAATCGTATTCGTCGATCAGCAAGGGCCCCTCTGCGCCGGTGCCAACGGCGCGCCGCTCGACAACAGGAGTGAGAATCGTACCCCAGCGCTTTCCGAAGTAGGCGGCGCGATTCGCCGGGCCCTTATCGGCCAGCGCTCTTGGCGTATAAGACAGTCCTTCCTGAGCCGAAGCCACGCGTCCCACCAAACGCACAGCCACAATTTCGATTGGATTTTCCGGGTCCGAGCCATGCCCATAAAGCCGCAGGTGTTCTCGTTCGAAGTCTTGGCAAAGGGTACGCACAGCCTCATCCGTGAAGCGAGCACCCTGCAGGGCCACACGTATTTCCGAAGCTTGCCCTTGGAAGCGCATGTCGACGCTGTAGGCCAACGCCACCTCTGGCGCCGGGAAGCCTTCTGCCAGGAACTGGGCTCTCATGGGGCGCCAGAGTTCTTCTGAGATCTGTTCAAGCGTATGGCTGTTCAGCTGCTCACCCGATAGCAAGCAGCTGCGAACACCGTGGTGTTCGACGCCCGAGGCCAGCAGACCCAAAGCGCTGAACAAGCCCGGCAACGGGGGAACGACGATCTGGCGGACGTTGAGCTCCAAACCCAACCCAACCGCATGGACCGGTCCGGAGCCGCCGAACGCCATGAGTGCAAATTCCCGAGGGTCGCGCCCACGCTGGGTAGAGACCGCTCGAAGAGCTCGCATGATCCTGGCGTTCGCGATCCGATGAACGCCTTCGGCCGCTTTCAGCGTTTCGATGTTCAGACGCGTGGCAATCCGGTCGTGAATCGCGCGCTGGGCCGCCTCCAGATCGATTTCAATCTCGCCATTTGCGAGTCTTCCGGGACGGATATAGCCAAGCACCACATTGGCATCCGTCACCGTCGGCTCCAGACCCCCGCGTCGGTAGCACACGGGGCCTGGAACAGCCCCGGCGCTTCTCGGTCCCACATGAAGGCCGCCGGCCCGGTCGAGGTACGCGATGCTCCCACCCCCGGCGCCAACTTCAGCAATGTCGATGCTGGGAGCTCGAATCAGTTCTCCCGCGCCTCCCACCAGCCGATTTCCCGCTGAAAGAGACGATCCCACTTCATACTCGGCGCTGTAACTCACCTCGCCATTCTCAATCAAGGATGCTTTGGCTGTGGTACCGCCCATGTCGAAAGCAATTACGTTCGACACACCCATGCGTTGTGCCGTCAACCGGGCAGCCAGAACTCCAGCCGCCGGCCCCGACTCGAGCACGTAGACCGGGCACGCGATCGCCTCGCGCTCTGGGGTCAACCCGCCAGCGGATTGCATGAGCAGAAGCGGCGCGTTGATGGACAGGTCCTTCAATCCGGCTCGCAGCGCCTCCAGGTAGCGCTGCATGACCGGCTGCACGTAAGCGTTTACCACGGTTGTGGCCGTGCGCTCGTACTCTTTGCGCTCTGGAAGCACCTCGTGCGAGAGAGAGACTTGAACTTTCGGAAGGTTTTTCCTCAAGAAATCGCCTACAGCAGTTTCATGATGCGGGAAAGCGTAGGCATGGAGCAAGCAAACGGCGACCGATTCGACTTGCTCGGACTCAAGTTTGTTCTTCAACGTCGCGAGTTCCGACGGGTCGATCGGATCGAGGACTTGCCCTGCCGCCGAGATGCGTTCCGCCAGTTCGAAACGAAACGCACGTTCCACCAAGGGCTTGGGCTTGTCGAAAAACAGATCGTACATCTGGGGTGCCCGAATACGGCGCAGCTCAAGGACATCGCGAAATCCGCGGGTTGTGATGAGAGCCGTGTGGGCGCCGCGGCGCTCGAGCACGGCATTGGTGGCGACTGTCGTCCCGTGCGCGACTTCCGATACCGCTGACCCGGACGTGTCTGCCGTCTCGAGGAGCTGCCGGACAGCCTCGAGCACCGCCTTCTCGAAGTTCGGCGGCGTGGATGGAATCTTGAATGTCCGAACGTCGCCGCGATCGTTCAGTAGGATGACATCGGTGAATGTGCCGCCGACATCAGCGCCAATTCGAAAGGATTTAGGGATAGGCATGATTGCCAGGGACAACTGTGAAGGATCTCAATGGGCTTCGTCGCCAACCACTGGCCGGCTCGGCTCGACCAGAAGCCAGGAAGCTCCTCCGGCGACCTGCAGCAACCCCATCAGATAGAGGGGTACGGCCCAGGCGCCGGTGCGTCCGAGCAGCCATGCCAGCACGATCGGGCTCAGCACGCCGCCAATTTGTCCAGCCGTATTCATACAGGCACCGGCGACTCCTGCGTGACCTCCCGCCATGTCGATCACGGCGCCCCAGCTGGCTCCCAGCATGAAGCTCCCAGCCGTGGCACCCAGCCCGAACAAGATGGCAGAACCCACCGGACTGCTGGTTGCCGTTCCGGCGATCATAAACAGTCCCGCCAGCAGCAGCGAGATGCCTCCAACAGCACAGCGGCCGATGCGCAAACCGAACCGTTTGCACAAACTGTCGGTCGTGAAGCCGCCGAACAAGTCTCCCAGGATAGCCATCATCATGGGCAAGCCCGTCATCAGTCCCAGCTTCAGTGCGCTGAAGCCCCGTTCCTTTTCAAGGTAGGCTGGCAGCCAGGTCATGAAGAAGTAGAAACCGTAGCTCTGGGTCATGTACATGAAGCAGAGAGCCAGCATGCTCCGGTTGAGTAACAGCCTCTTCCAGGGAACTCCGGCGAGGTGATGACCGTGGTCAAGTCCACGACCTGACTGGATATGCCTTAACTCGGCCTGATTCACGGAAGCATGCTGCTCGGGTTCATCTCGAAACCAGCGGTACCAGGCAAACGCCCAGACGAATCCCACCGACCCAAAGATGAGGAAGGTCGTTCTCCAGTGCATGTGAGCCAACATCGCCGTCACCAGGATGGGCGTAAGACCACCGCCCAGATGTGCTCCCATGAAGAAGATTCCTTGCGCCGTGCCGCGTTCGGTTGCAGGAAACCACCTGGAGAAGGTCCGGGCGGCGTTTGGCCAGGCGCCTGCTTCGCCGGCTCCGAATAAGAACCGAACGATCAACAGTGAGACATAATTGAGAGCTCCAGCCGTCGCCATGGTGAAGACAGACCACCACACGACGATGCGGGTTAAGACCTTGCGAGTTCCGATGCGATCGCCCCACCAACCCGTCGGAATCTCAAACAGGCCATAGGCCAAGGTGAATGCGCTAAACACGAAACTCATCTGGAGCTTTGTCAAAGAGAGGTCTTCAATGATTTTCGGCGCCGTGATGGAAATGCAGACACGATCCAGATAGGTGATCATGGAAAGGCAAACGCCAAGTCCCAGCACCCGGTAGCGAACTCTGGACGGCCGCTCAGATTTTTGTTCGATGGAAGGTTTCTGAAGCGAAAGGGCTGAACTCATCAGGTAGATATCTCCAAGCAGGTCCGGCTCCAAGCCACACAGCTCGTTATGTTCGACGTCATCAAAGATCTCGTTCTCGTCTTGGCACCCACGGTCAGTGCAGGAGACCGCCGACTTTCGCGTCGAATCTCGTGTCGACTCGCACGCCCCGACGGGCTCGCACACAGGGCAAACCGGGCCGCTCGGTGTGACACCCAAAGAATCAGCACTCGGCTGCTAACAGCAATACTCGGTGCTTGTGACGGGATCGGCACTCTACTTTATCACGCCAGTCTCTGAAAACCGGTGTGAGCGACCGGCCCTTTGATCATCGACCCGACGCGATCCTTTCGAATGGCTTCTTCGAGCTCGCGGAATACGACTTCGACTGTTGCCAGGTACTGATCCACCATCTCCGGTTTGTGAGCAAACGTCACGTACAGGTGGCCCCGGTCCAGGTACCCGCGTTCCAGCATCAACTGCGTAAACAGTGTGCGAATCTGCAAGGCGTTCGGATCGTTGAACTCGAAGTAAGGCAACGGATCGATGCCGGCAACCTTGATGCTCAGGCCGGTGCTTTCAGCGGCGCGCGCCCAACCTTTCCGGACGCTGACACCGATCTGCGCAAGATGGACGTGGACGTTCTCACGGCGATGTTTCCGCAAAGTAGCCAGCGCTGCGGCAGGGCCAATCCGCTCCGTCCAGTAGGTGCTGCTCACAAAGGTGCTCTGGGCTGCCTGCATTACAGACTCGCGCCCGATCACAGCAGCCATGGCATGGCCGTTGCTAATCGCTTTAGCAAACACGGCCATATCCGGCTCGACATTGAACTGCAGGTGCGCACCACCGCGGGTCAACCGGAATCCCATAGAGACTTCGTCGAACACCATCACCGCTCCACTGCGGTCCGCCAGCTTCCGGACACCTTCCAGGAATCCAGGCTGCGGAAGAGTCTGCCGCAGCGGTTCCAGAATGATCGCTCCAATCTCGCCGGCATGAGCGTCGAGGATCGCTTCGAGCTCTTGCAGTTGGTTGTAGCGAAAAGGAAAGGCCGTGCCCAGGAGACCCCGCGGCACGCCACGTGGACTCAACCCAGAAAGCAGGTGCCCATCGAGCACATGGTCGGAGGCCAGATTTGCCGCCAGGTACCAGTCATGCCAGCCGTGGTAGCCGCAGAAAGCGATCTTGTCCCGGCCGGTGCTGGCGCGTGCGATCCGTGCCGCAATCGCCATGGCCTCCCCGCCGCAGCGCCCGTAACGCACCATGTCGGCCCAAGGGTGAATCTCGCAAAGCAAATCGGCCAATTCGACTTCTTCAGGGCAGTTCAGGGTCGCCATCGCGCTCGCCTCCACGGCAGCGTGGACGGCAGCATTCACTTCCGGATCGGAATAACCCAAGATGCAAGCTCCGATCCCGTTGATACTCATATCCACATAGCGGTTGCCATCCAGATCCCAGATTTCAGCCCCTTGCGCCCGCGAGTAATAACTTGGCCATTGTTCAGGCAGGAACACTTCAGGGCGTTTGGAAAGCAACTGCGTGCCACCCGGTATTCGGTGGCGAGCGCGTTCATAGAGCTTCTGCCCTGTCCGTTGCGTTGACGACATCGCGATCTCCTCGATAGGTAGTTTTGGCAGGATGCGATTCAAGCGGCGATGTACTTGAGCGACATTCCCCAGGCTGCATGGGCTGCCCTGCCTGACAGCATCACAGACCCGGCAGGTGCCTGGCCATGCCGATTCGCAGCCGCGTTCGGCTCTCGGTTCCCGGCCGCATCGCGAATGCTGGCCGCCAGGATACCGAATTCGTTCTCAATCGAGCGGCCACGGGGACGGAATCGCAAATCCCATGCGACGATGCAGATTCTGGGCGAGCGCGTCGATCTTCCGATACTCCGCTTCCTCGTCGAGCCGAACGAATCGGCCACCGCGAAGAATGATTTCGCCGTCAACCATCACCGTATCGACGCTGGCCGATTGGGCGCTGTAGACGAGGCTATTGACCACATTCAAACCAGGATGCCACTCTGGCCTGCAACCGGAATGGATCACGATGTCGGCCTTCTTCCCGACTTCCAAGGATCCGATCGCATCGAGCATCCCTAAAGATCTGGCGCCGTTCCGGGTCGCCATTTCGAGCGCTTGGTGCGCTGAAATTGCGGGCATGACGCCTCGGGCTTCCCGGTGAATGGTCGACGCCAGATACGCTTGCCGGGCGACGTCGAAGAAGTCCGAATAGTTGCCAGAATCGGATCCCAGAGCAACGTTGACCCCTTGAGCCACCATCTCCGGGAAACGCCCTACCTTTGAAACCCCCATCCCGACGCGCGTCGACGCCGCTGGGCAGTGAACGACGTTCGTACGAGAAGCAGCGAGCAAGGCGACCTCCGAGTCCTCGGTATAGATCATGTGAACCAACTGTAGATTCGTTCCGAGAATCCCGAGATTGGCGAAGTGCTCGATGGCAGTCTTGCCACCCGTCTGTTTGCGGTAGTTCGCTACATCGCCCGGCCCGAAAGACTGGTGAAAATCCAGCGTCACTCCCAGCCGGTCGGCGAGCCGCTTCCCTTCAACAAGAAGCCGGTCGGTGCAACGGCCCATGCCAGCCATGCTGACCCCTGCCCAAATGCGCGCGTCTGCGTTTTTCGGAAGCGCTTGGGTGAGCCGCTCCAACCGCTTCAAGCACGCGTCGGTATCGCCGACGCTGACACTCGGATAGGGTGGGAGGTCCCAGCACACTTCGGAGATCATCCCTCGCAGTCCAACGCGGTTGACGACCGCCGCTTTGGCGTCGCCACGGAACTTGCCGCCGTTGTCACAAAACGTGGTTGTGCCATTGCGCACCATTTCCAAACAAGCGAGCATCGTGCCGGCGTTCGCGTCTTCTTCGGAGAGATTCAGCCAGTAGGGAAGCCAGTGTGCATGCTCACGTTCTTCTGGCCAAGCGTCCGGGATGATTCCTCGGCCCAGATGCTGGGAGAAATGAACGTGGCAATCCACAAACCCCGGTTGAACCACTCCCCCTTTAGCGTCAATCGTTTCTTTGGCGGTGAAGGTTGCCGCGACCTCGGCGCTGCGACCCACCGCGACGATTCGGCTGCCGCGGACCGCGACCGCGCCATCCGAGAAGATGCGACGCTGGTCATCCATGGTGATGAGCTTCGCGTGCAGAATCGCCAAATCGGCTGTCTGAGACATGATCCTTCGCGCTTGCTTAGGTTACTTTCAGCTGTTTTGTGAGCCTTGGGTTCCGCGGGCCCCACGGCACGGGACCAGTCTCCGCCAGCCACTCCGCCTCACAGCGGGAGAGAACTGCCGGATTCCAAGACGCTGCGCGCAGCGCCGAGGTCTCGACAATTCACCCGTTTTGGACCGCGCCAGGCCTCTAGCGCTCTGGGTTTTTCCGCCTTCTCGTTGCAGCCCAGTCTCTGAGTCATTCCCGCCAAGAGCCTGCCCCCGCAAAAGCGCGTGGCGGGAATCCAGCCTGGATTCCGGCTCGCGCTTCGCTTGGCCGGAATGACGTGCGGACTTCGCCCGTTTTGAAGTGCGCCAGTCCCCCGGCGCTCTGGCGCTTCGGTCCCGCTCTCGTTGCCCAACCCTGGCGCTAGGGTCGTTACCGCGCGCCTGCGGTCTCTCGGTCGGCGTACGGCGTCTTGCTCCAAATCGTCAACCCTGCCAAATCCTTCTGCCGGGTTGCCTTCAGCAGGCTCAAAAGGTAGCCGACCGTGAATAGGAAGCAGTTTGCCAGCACACCGAGCCAGAACTTGTCAGGAAGCCAGCGCGATGCGCCCGGCAAGCTGCTGCGCCCCAGCGGGCTGTCCAGCGCCAGCCAGACGCATATCGCGGTGAAGGTGCAAATCGTCGCGATCAACGCGCTGCGATTGTCAACCCGCTCGGTCACAAATCCCAGGAGAAACAATCCGAGCAGACCGCCGCCCAGGATTGAGAAAAACAGCGTCTGCAGATCCATCAGCGTGCTGGAAGAGGAATAGTAAATGATCAACGCGACGCTGAGCATGACCACGCCGAAGGCCGTTGAGCACCACCGGCCCACAAGAACATAGTGGCGCTCCGTCTCATGGCGGCGTATGAGCCGGCGATAGAAGTCGGTCGAAGCCGTCGTCGCCAAGGCGCTGATCTCGGCGCTGAGAGTCGATAGCGCAGCCGCAATCAACCCGGAAATGACAAACCCAGCCAATCCGGTAGGCACCCGGGTGCTGATAAAGAACGGGAAGACCTCTTCCGGCAAGAGCCGGCTGAGCTCTGGCGCCGCATTGTACTTATAGAATACGTAAAGTGTCGTTCCCAGAAAGCTGAAGTAGACCCACGTCACGACGCTCAACACCGAGCCCATGACCAAGCCCTTCTTTGCCTCTTCATCAGATTTCATCGCGCAGTAGCGTTGAACAATCATCTGGTCAGTCGCCATCATTTGAAGGAATTGGAACAGGTAAACCAAGGAGATCACCCAAAGGGTTTTCTCGCTGAGGTTGAAGGCGGTGCTGCCCGGCGCGAACTTGGCATCCCGATACGCCTCCTCGACGATTTGAGAAAACCCACCCGGAATCAAGTGGACCATGAGCGGCAGGCAGATCACCGCGCCTAGCACGAGCGCCACTCCCTGGATGACGTCGGTCCAGATCACCGCCTCCAGCCCGCCGGCTACGGTGTAGGCTGTAACCAAAATCCCGAGTACCAGGATGATCCAGGCGATGGAGACACCGCAAAGAGATGCCAACGGAAGGCTGACGGCGTAGAGAACTGCGCCCATTTTGAACGCATGAAAGAGGACGAAGCCGGTTGCCGCATAAAGCCGCGCCCAGACACCGAAGCGTCGTTCCAAGTACTCATACGCCGATTGAATGCGGGTCCGGCGGAAGAACGGCATGAAAAGATACAAGGCCACTACCGTAACCAGCAGATAGGGAAGGTGGGCATAGACGTAACGCCAGTCCTGTTTGAACGTGAAGCCCGGCATGGCCAAAAAAGTCATCGAGCTGATGATAGTAGCCATCAGTGAGAGCCCCACCACCGCGCCCGACATTTTTCGACCCGCCAGAAAATACGCGTCGGTGGACTTGTTGCGGCGCGTGAAGTAGGCTCCAACCACGGCAGAGACAGCCAGGTTCAATGCCACCACGACCCAATCGAGCCATCCCCAAAGTTGCTGATGCATGCTCTACCCCCCTTTCTCTATTCGTGACTAGCCAGCATGGATGCGCAAACGGCTGAGCCCAGGAAACGCTCGTCATGCAGCACACCAGGGCTTGCATTCTCTACGACCGGCGCCACTGGCGTGGCGCATTACGAACCCGGCCCTCGCGGCTACCGTGCGAGCGATGCCGCCTCAGCGCACGAACCAGCGCATTGCGTGCCGAGCTTCGCTCTTCTCGAACTTCAGCGTATAGGGGTTGACGAGCCATCGAGCCAAGAAGCCGTCGCTCCTCGGCATGAGCCAACCGAAATCCCAGCCTTTGCTCTCGTACTGGATGGGAATCGCGGGTTTGACCCGGACTACGGGATGCGAGGCCGCCATGAACCGCTTTTGCTTCGTGTAGTAGTAGCAAGAACCTACCTGAACGAAGACCTCGTGATTCATCGGTTTGGCTGCTCCGCTGAGATCAGCGCACAATCCACGAATCCCAACCTTCACGTCACTTCCCCCGGCAAACGCTTCAGCCAGCGCCTCGATCGAACCCGAAACAGTCTTCCCCTGGGCGTCGTGAGAAAAAACTTCCTGCCAGCTCTCATTCACCCAGAATCGAAAAACGTCGAAATCGTAGACGAAATTGCTACTGGGCGCGTTAGTTCCCTCGTCCCAGGCATTGAACTGGTGGTAGAGCGGCATTGCGCTGTGATCGCCGACGGGAGAGGCGCCCAGCTTGCCCGTGATCGGTCCGCCATCCAGATAGAGTCTGGCAACTGCCTGGCGGCCGTCCTGGTTGTACATGAAGAACGACATCGAAGGTCGGGGGCCGAAACCGTCAGGGAGCGAAATGGGCTGCCGCAACGAAATGATGCCGGCACTCCATCGGTCGTCTAACAGATAGGTCACGCGGAAGTCGGCGACTTCCCGAATCAACTCAGCGTTCTTTGAGGTCGTATCGATATGCTCGTTGTGGCGGAACTCTGTGTAGATGCGGAGGTCTGCCCCTTGGCGGATGGCCTTGGCGAAGGCCTGCTCGCTGCCCGAGAGCCGTTTTCTCTGGCGATCCAAGGCGTAAACGCACTTCCAGTTCCGGGCTTCCTGAACCTGTGTTTGTTTGCGGTCGCTACGTTTCTTCATCATAGACTCGACTCCTAAGCCTCCTCCCAGCATGAGCAAAGTTCTACGATCCAGTTGCATGCGGTGTCCTCATTAGCCAACGGCTGCCCTTTCAGTTCAACGGCTGGCTTCTCCACCGGGCTCGACGATCTTGTGGTATCGATTCGGTGTCAGTCCCGCAACGTTCTGGATCTTCCCACTAGGCCATTGAATCTCGGCCGAAAGCGTTTCCGAAGCGGGAGCCGCACCCAAACCAAACAACAACCGTTTGTCGTGTGATGCCAGGAAACTGCCGCCGCCTCTGAGCCATCGGGTCAACGTCTGCCGGCCCAGCCGGATCGCAGCCTTGGCGCCGATCGCATCTCGATTGCTCGCCCTGCCTTGCAACTCCAAGCCCATCCAGCTCCGTTCTCGCCCGGCATTGTTATGCAGCAACACGGCGCGGCCGTTGAGGCAGACGAAGATCGCGTCCATCCCGCCGTCGTTGTCGAAATCTCCGAACGCCATCCCTCGCGCCGCGTAGTCGCGAGCGAAGGCTGGTCCTGCTTCGGCTTTCACGTTCTCGAAGACCGCTTCGCCGCGGTTTCGGAGCAGCAAGGGAGGTTCTTTGTATTTGATGTCCTTGCGAGCAAACTCAATGGTATCGGTTACGTGGCCGTTCACGATCAGAAGGTCGAGGTTGCTGTCGTTGTCGTAGTCCAGAAAACCGACGCCCCATCCCACATAGGGCTGGCTGAAACGCGCCAGGCCAGAAACCTTGGTTGTTTCCTGGAAGGGCAGTTTCGCTGTGCCGAGATACAGTCCGTGGTGTTCGTCGTGAAAGTTGGTCACGACAAAGTCAGTTAGGCCGTCGCCATTGACGTCGCCAACATCGACGCCCATGCCTGACCGGGCCATTCCTTCCGAGTTGAAGGCGACATCCGCTTCGAAGGCCACGTCCTCGAAAGTCCCGTTCTGCTTGTTGACCAGCAGCAGATTCGGCGTGGCGTCGCTGGCAACGAACAGGTCAGGCCAGCCGTCCCGGGTTACGTCGACACTGACGACTCCAAACGCCCGCCCCACATACTGATGGACGCCGGCGAATTCACTCGTGTCGGCAAACGTACCATCGCCGCGGTTCTTGAAGAGCTTGGACCGGCTGCCTTCGTAGGAGCGTTGGTCGCAATACGCAGGCTTGCCCGCGTGGTCGCAAGGGGACGGTTTGTCGAAGGACAACTGCGCATAGTTGCAGACAAACAGGTCCAACCAGCCGTCGCGGTCATAGTCAAGCCAGGCGGCGCTGGCCGACCACTCGGGTTGGTTCAACAGCCCAGCTTCCCTGGTCAGGTCGACAAAGGTGCCATCCCCTTTGTTTCGAAACAAGGTGCAGCGCGGATACCCAGTGACGAACAGGTCCTGCCAGCCGTCGTTGTCAAAGTCGGCCACCGCCACTCCCATGCCGTAGTGGGAGATTCGGTGGACACCGGCCCGGCCCGCGACATCCTGGAACCGGCCGCTGCCTAGATTCCGGTAGAGGGCATTGAGCACTGCTGTCTGGCTTTTTCCCTTGGGTGTCTCGCCGCCGTTGACCAGATAGATATCCAGAAGCCCGTCGTTGTCGAAGTCGAACAATGCGACCCCACCCGATGAGGTCTCGATCAGGAAACGGTCTGCAGACTCGCCGTTGAAGTGGCGCCACTGAATGCCAGCCGCTTCCGTTTGGTCGGTGAAGGCGAATGGAGGAGTTTCGGCAACGCCGGCAATACCCAGCAACGGGAGCAATCCCCACAACAGCGTTCGCATCCGGCATAGCGATATAACGGCATCGTACATCGTTAGCCGGGCCCAGAAACCTCGCCTTTCGGCGAGGACCGCGGTTGCTTGTACATTTCGAATCTCACAACTTGCCAGGCCTGCGTCGTCGCCCTACGGCCACTACGAACGGGTGCGGCTTCCCGTGGAGGGTACCCGCGCGCCACTCTGCTTAGATGCCAACGCTCCCCTCGATGGAGCCGAAGGCGACCACCAAAAATCGTGCGGACGGGCGAAGTTTCTGAGAACACGATCACGCGCTTCAGCGAAATCCTAGGCCAATCCTAGAATCGCCCCTGCGTCACGGTGAATCATTGACTCCATTTGATTCGGGTCGAGACGGGGAAGGTGGGTGCCTTCCAATATGCTATTGAGATTGCGAAGGCCGCGCACAGAGTCGTCTACGGTCGTCACCGGAAAGTCGGTCCCAAAGAAAAGCTTGCTCCAAACTCCATACTCTTGCACCAGCATCAGGCTGTGATAGAGCTGGAAGGGTCTGTAAAACAGCGCCGAGACGTCGGCGTAGACATGGGGGTGTTTGCGGATTACGGCCACCGTCTCACCCTCATAAGGGTGTCCAAGATGGGCAATGATGATGCGGCACTCTGGATACCGAATCGCCACGTCGTCCAGATGCCTAGGCAGCGTGCAATCAAGCGGGGCCTGATCGACAAAGGTCGTGCCCATGTGCAGCAAAACGGGCAGGCGATTGCGCGTTGCGTAGTCCCATAGCTCGTCGAGCTTACGATCCTGCGGATAAAACCCGGCGTACATGGGCAGCAGCTTGATCCCCTTCATTTTCAGATCCTGATGCCCTTCCAGCATCTCGTCCTGCCACCTTTCCTGGGTCGGGTCCAGCGACAAGAACGGAATCAGAGATTCAGGATCCTGGCTGCAGTAGGTTGCCACGTGGCGATCGGAAGTCCAGACGCCCGAAAGCCGGGCTTTGCCCCCGAATACTACCGTCTTGACCGTCTGTGCATACGACTGGCAGGAGGCGCGGTAGTCCTCAAGGCGGCTGGTCATATCCAGTTCATACCCACGCATTCGAACGCACTGCTGCAGCATGCGTTGTGAAAACGAGTCCTGCCGGTGAGCGTGTGTATGCACGTCAAAAATCACGAAGAACGCTCCTTGCGAAGCTCAGCAAACCCGCGTGCTTGATCTGTCGAGGTTCGCCGCTTAGGCGGCTTGCACACCAAAAACCTGTTTGGCGTTGTTCCAGAAGATGTCGTCGATCTGTTGTTGGGACAGGCCGGCCAACTGGGCTGCATGTTTCATGCAAAGCAACTGCTGGTAAATCGCCAGCACAGGGCGCTGGTCGCAATGAATCACGGCCTGGCTTGCATAGTCGGGCGCTTCGATCTGATACCAGAACCTTCCCATCGCAACATATTGGCCGCGGAAACTGTTTGCGACGAGGTTGTCGGTCCCAAAGAGGATCCGGCGGTGATCCTCCTCCTTAAACAAGGTGTAATGAGCCATCAAGTCCGCAACCGCCGACGTGTCGTACCAGATGTTGGGCAGGTCGCGCAGCCGATGAACGGCCTTGCTGATCGGCCAATAGGTGAAGCTGCGGGCACAGTGAGCGAGAATCCAGCGAATTCGCGGATATCGCCGTTGTGTGAACTCTTCCAGGTCGTCGAGGTTGCATTGATCGGCACACCCGTGGAACCGCGACAGGTGCATCGTCACCCAGAGGCCGAGATCGTTTGCCACCTCCATCTGTTCGTGCGTCAGGAACTCGTGAATGCGGCACTGGTTGACGTCCCCGGTCGTCGAAAATAATCGATACGGCTTTAGCCCCGCAAAGCCGAGGCTTTTGATGTCTGCCAGGATGTCTTCAGCGCGGCACTGTGGGGTAACCAATCGAAGTTTTCGTGAATTGGGGGAGTCCTGCAGTTCGGCAGCAACGAAGCGGTTGTGCGCGGCGACGTCCACGCCTATTACCGGCATCCCCAAGATGAGGTAGTCGATGTCCCGGCCCGGAAAGAACTGGCGGTTCCACTGCCGGGTCACTGCCATATCAGACTCGACCATGCGGTTGCGTCTCGGGCTATCCGGCGGGAGATGAGCGTCACTCCACAGATGCGCATGCGCATCGAAAAACCGTGCAGGGACGAAGCTGTCGAGGTCTTCTTCCCAGACAATCCGATCCGATTCCGTATAGGTGAGCTGACGGGTCGCAGACGACATGATGGTCCCTCCGAACAAACACAAGCCCTTAACGTGAAGACCCTGAAGAGGGCAACTCCTTCAACAAACCTGGAATCCGAAACCGCCTGTTTCTCGCCCCCGCGAACCCAGTGGTTGGTTGTGTCGACGGATCGTCGCTCGCGGCTGGGGATTGCGGGCCTGGGGAAATTGCCAGTCTTGTTGTTCGTGCTTAGCTTTGAGGCAAACCTCAGTGGCCTCCAGCGGAGGCATAGACTAACACAGGTTGCGCCGAACGAGTGACTCCATATAGGATAAGGTTAGATCAAATATCCGGATGCAGAAGGAACCGCGAGGACAACATGCCAAAGACTCTGTTTCGGGCGGTTCCCAAGCCCCTGATTTCAGACCAAATCACCGAAGAGATCGAGAAGGCAATCGTCAAAGGGATTCTGAAACCAGGACAGAAACTGTCGCTCGACGAATTGGCTTCGCAGTTTCAGGTGAGTCAAATCCCGATCCGAGAAGCGTTCAACCGGCTGGCCGCCATGGGGCTCATCGTTCGAAAACCGAACCAAGGCACGTTCGTGGTCTCATTCTCGACCGATGAAGTGGAAGCAATCCTCGAGGTCCGTGACCGGCTGGAAGGATTGGCGGTGCGCCTTGCGGCACAGCGTGCCACCCCGGATGACATCAAGACGCTGAGAAAACAACTGGCCCAGATGGAACGTGCCGCCAGCGCCAAGAACAACGTACAGCTGGCCGAAGTCAACATCGATTTTCATCGGACGCTTTGGGCCTGCGCGCGGAACACGTTCTTGGAGAAATCGCTGGCAGCCCTGGTCCTTCCGATGTTTGGGTTCAACATGGCAACTCATCTGCCTCAGGTCGACCTTTCCTCCTACACGCAGAAGCACGAGCGCATCGTCGATGCGATCGCTGAAGGCAACGGCGACCTGGCCGAACAACAAATCGAGATTTTGAGCAACGATACGCGCGATATCGTCGCGCAAGAGCGAGGCAAGGTGGCGGCAGAAGCTGCGACTACGTTGCCGCGTGGGCGACAGCGGCGAGGAGGAGCAGCAGAGTGAAGTGGAACCCTTCTGCCTTCTCATTCGAGTGAGTACCTCCCGTCGGCTCCCTGCTAGCGAGAACGGTGACCAGCGGATTTCAAACGTGAGACTACAGAGGAACACAACCGTGGCAATGGCGATCGATAGGCGAAGAATGATGTCTACTGCGTGCACAGTAACGGCAGGTCTGGCGCTCGGAATACGCCCGCGCGCCGCCGCGCCGCGTGTGAGGGTCGAGTCCACTACGGTCATCAGCATGCGGCCGAATCTCTATCACGGCTGGCCCACCATGGCGCGGCGGCGCAGCGGCGAGCTCTTGCTTGTAGCATCCGGCGGTCGGGAAGCGCACGTGTGCCCTTTTGGCTGGGTCGAGTTGATGCGCTCCAAAGACGACGGTAACAGCTGGAGCTTTCCTGAAGTGTTGCACGATAGCGTTCTGGACGACCGCGATGCCGGGGTCCTGGAAACTGCGAAGGGCACGTTGCTGGTCACGACTTTTACCTCTGTTGGGTATGAAAAGCGGCTTGCCGAGGCAGAGACGATCAAGCCAGGCCAGGAAGGCGCCTGGTCTGAGGAGAAGTTGCGACGCTGGCACGCCGCCCACCGCCGCGTCAGTGCTGCAGAACGGCAAGCCGGCTTGGGCAGTTGGATGCTCCGATCGACTGATGGAGGCGTTTCCTGGTCTGCAGCCTATCGATGCCAGGTCAACAGCCCTCATGGCCCGATCCAGCTTGGCGATGGCCGTTTGCTTTACGCCGGCAAGCAGTTTCCGTCCGGCGGCGCGGGCTTCAACGAAGGACGCATTGGCGTGTGCGAGTCTATCGACGACGGGTTAACGTGGCGCTGGCTGGCCGAAATCCCAACACGCAGCGGCGACCGCTTCCAAGGCGATGGCTACTCCGAGCTGCATGCCGTGGAAGCGGCCAACGGAACGATCGTTGCCCACATTCGCAACCACAACAAAGCGAATGAACGGGAAATCCTTCAGAGCGAATCGACCGACGGCGGGAAAAGCTGGTCGACTCCGCACCCGATTGGAGCCTGGGGCCTCCCGTCACATTTGCTTCGGCTCAAGGATGGGCGGCTGCTCATGAGTTACGGCCACCGGCGGCCGCCGCTGGGTGTGCAGGCTCGAATCAGCGAAAACCACGGACTCACTTGGTCGGAAGCACTCGTGATTTCAGGTGACGGCACTTCGACTGACTTGGGCTATCCCTCCACGGTGGAACTGGACAGCGGTACCTTGCTCACAGTTTGGTATGAGTTGATGAACTCTAAGGAGGACCTCGAGCACTACTTCAAGAAGGGTCGCGATCGAGAATGGTTCAAGAAGACTGAAGGCTTGCCCGGCGCAGCGCTGAGGCAGGCACGGTGGAGACTCGCAGGCTGAAAGGGATTCGAGACCACGGCTCCCTAACCGGTCAACGGGGAAGCAATGTCGAGACTCCTTTCGCCCTGAAGGAACCGGCTTCTCGCTCGAGATCGTCCGGTGGCGCAACCAACGCAAGAGGCCTGATCGATGCGCCTCCAGGGAAACGGTGACCATCGAGACTCTCACCTGAACTCCTGAAGGGTGTGAAAGGATTGAAACTCGGTGAAGGCTTCGGCTCCCCTCTCCCCAACGCGGGCTGGGGGTGAGGGGAATCCCGCAAGGTGCAAGAGTACTGCAAGACCCAGAATTGGCAGGATTCTTCGGTTGCAGGCGGCAAAACACACGGCGTGCATCGCCCCCTCACTCCCTAGCGGGGCGAAGGAAACCGAAGCCCTGATTTTTTCACAGCTTCCCTGCGCCGCCTGCCCTCAGTAGCGATTGTATTCTTTGAGTGCTTTCAACATGGACTTGCTTTCTTTGATGATCGGAATCATCTTGCTCTCCTTCTGGTCATACTCTTTGATGAGCCGCACGACTTCGTCCGCCTTCTCCACCGGTACCACCACCACGCCCGTTGGGTCGCCGACGACGTAATCGCCTGGCCGAACCCAGATGCCTGCGCAGCGAACTGGGACCTGCTTCGAGACACTAACCAGCCTTCCAACCACGGTGGCAGGTGTAATGCGCCGGCTGAACACCGGCAGACCGATCTCTTCGATTTCGTCTACGTCGCGAGCCCCACCATCGATGACCGCGCCGGCAAGGCCACGCACTTTGGCGGTGGTGGCCATCAAGTTGCCAATGCCCGAAACGTCGAGACTGTCTTCCAGAACATACACCAACACGCTGCCAGGCGCCGCTTCGTCCAGAACCTCCAGTGCTCGATTGGGGTATGACCTTCCGTCCGTTTTGAAGACCGGGCGCAGCACTGCCGTGGCCGCCGGTCCTACGATCTTTGCCTTAAAGAGCGGCCGCATGTCCGTGTACATATACCCTCTCTGCCCGGTCGCTTCATCCAAGGCGTCGGCGATGTTGCCGGTGCTGGCTTGTTTCAGGGCCGCAATGATCTCCGCCGGTGAGAGTTTGGAACCGGAGGTCTGCCCAGGCTCTGTATGGGCGACAGCCCTTTGTAGCAGGAAGCAGACCAACAAGATCAGAGAGAATCTGAAGCATGGTGCTGCGCTTGTCATCGTCATCGGAGCGCTCCTTTCAAGTCGCTTTTCACTAGGGTTCGCGAGCCGGGGGCCCTGTCGGCGGTCGCTCCAAGGCCCCGTCAAAGTCTCATAAGTCCTTGAATCGAGGTCGAGCCCATGCTAACGCGCGGGCTACTGATTTGGTCCACGCCGCTATTCATTAGCCCGACCGTAAGGGAGGGCTCACGACTTTGACGGGACCCCGGCGGTCGCTCTAAAAAGACCTTGAAACATACCACATCTCATATAGGATGACCGGAACAGCGTGCATTCCGTGCAGGTTCGTCAGAGTCGAGCCTCCTAGCAAGTGAGCTCTGAACGGTGCGTCAGAACGGTAACCCCGCGTCGGCCAGGGCTCCAAGTGAGCACGGCGAGCCAAGAGGCTCTGACGGAGCCGTTCAGAACGTGCTGGATATTCGATGGTCATGATCCGAGTCCGTCAAGTATTTCTTGCCGTGCTGGCCTTCGTGCAAACGATGGACAGCAGCTTTGCCAGCACAACGCAAACGAGCTCCGCTGCGGGATTGCAATTCGAAAAAGACGTGCTTCCCGTTTTTCGTCGAAATTGCGTGCGCTGCCACGGGTCGCAGCAGACACTGCGCGACCTGGACTTGAGCAGTTTGGCAGGACTCCTGAAGGGTGCCGAGTCAGGCAAGGTCGTAATCCCGGGGAATGCCGAGGGAAGCAAGCTCTATCGGCTGCTTGCCGAGCGCCGGATGCCAATGGACCAGCCCAAAGCGCTGACGGACGGGGAGATCGAAATCGTCCGCCGCTGGATCCAAGCGATTGAGCCCCCGTCAACACCGGAACCTGCGGCTGCGAGTGAGACCGAGGTGGTGGCGCTGATGTGGATGCACTGTGCTCCCTGCCATGGAACCCGGCTGCAGGAAGCGGGGTTAGACCTGCGAATGCGAGCCTCGATGTTAAAGGGAGGGAACTCGGGTCCGGCGATCGTGCCTGGCCATCCGGAGCGAAGTTTGCTTTTGAACAAGTTGCGCGAAGGACAGATGCCGCCACCCGCCCGGTATCAGGAAGCTAACGTTCGGCCGGTCGGGGTGCGCAGCGTGGATCGCTTGGCAGCGTGGATCGCCGCAGGAGCGCCCGAAGAGACCGAGATAACCGTCGAAACCAGGGGCGGGCGCGAGCCCTCGGTTTCAGACAGCGACCGAGCGTTTTGGGCTTTTCAGCCACCGCGACCCATAGACCCACCGGTGGTGCGAGACGCGTCGCGCGTGCGTAATCCCATCGATGCGTTCATCCTGGGAAAGCTTGAGAAGCCAGGCCTGTCTTTGTCCATGGAAGCCGGCCGAGCGGCGCTGTTGCGCCGCGCTTGCCTCGACCTGACCGGCATGCCGCCCGAGCCGGAAGAAGTGCAAGCGTTCATCGATGATCCTGATCCCCAGGCCTATGACAAACAGGTGGACCGGCTGTTGGCGTCGTCGCGCTATGGGGAGCGCTGGGGCCGGTATTGGCTCGACTTGGCAGGTTATCGCGATCACCCACAGGCGTGGCGGTATCGCGACTACGTGATTCGTTCGTTCAATGCGGACAAGCCCTACGACCGCTTTCTGCTGGAACAGCTTGCAGGCGACGAACTGGCCGACTATGAAAACGTCCCGGTGCTGACGCCAGAACACTTGGACAATCTCATCGCCACGGGGTTTCTGCGGTTGGCCGATGATGCAACCGGTACTCGAGAGAGCAACTACCTGTCCGACCGAATGCAGGTGGTGGCCGATGCGGTGGAAATACTCGGGTCGGCAGTGATGGGTCTGACGATCGGATGTGCGCGCTGCCACAGCCACAAATTCGACCCGCTGCCGCAGCGCGACTACTACCGGCTCGTCGCGGCGCTGCAAGGGGCCTATGATATTTACGACTGGCTTCCACCAGCCTTTAGCGACGACCCAGCGCGCAAGATGCTGAACTTCGGCTATCGCTCGCTTCCCTACGTGGCGCCGGCCACGAATCCGCTAAAACACGCGGATCTCGAAGCGGCGCGTAAGGCAGCGAACGATGCGTTGGACCGCCAGATCAAAGCCGAGCAAGATGCCCTCGCGCAAATGGCCAAACCTCTGCGGGAACGGTTGCTCGAACGGCGCCTGGCAGCATTGCCGGCCGACCTGCATGAAGACCTGCGGACGATGCTGGCGACCCCGGCTAAGGAGCGCAACGCGTTGCAGAAGTATTTGGCTGAGAAGTTTGGCGCTGCGCTCGAAATCGAGCCCGAGGAACTGATGGCGCTGGATCCCAGTTACCGGCTGGCCGCTGAGCAGTCAGCGCGCCGGGTAACGACCCTGGAAGCCCGGAAGCAGCCGGAACCACTGTTGCGCGCGCTGTGGGACCGTGGCGAGCCTTCGCCAACGTTCGTCTTACAGCGCGGCGACCCGCTCGTCCCTGGCCAGCGGGTCAACGCCGGCGTACCGGCAGTGTTAACCGACGGTAAAACGCCGTTCGTCGACAGACCGCCTTGGCCCGGCGCAAAGAAGACCGGACGCCGCGTGGCGCTGGCGCGCTGGCTTGCCGACCCCAAGCACCCGCTCACCGCGCGAGTTATGGTGAACCGGATCTGGAAGCATCATTTCGGTGAAGGAATCGTGAAGACGCTGGCCGATTTTGGCCGTGCGGGAACTCCACCGTCCCACCCCGAGTTGCTGGATTGGCTTGCGCAAGAATTCGTGCGGTGCGGTTGGAGCCTCAAGTCCATGCATCGGCTCATGATGACCTCGAGCACCTACCAGCAGGCCTCGAGAGTCACCGCCGAGCATGAGAAGCGCGACCCGGCAAATGCGCTTTGGTCGCGAATGCCGCTGCAGCGCATGGACGCCGAAGCACTCTACGACAGCCTCCTGGCCGTGTCCAAGCGCCTGGACGAAACGCTCTACGGACCACCCGATGCCGTCACGACACGCAAAGACGGGCTGTCCATTCCGGCCGAATCGGAGAAGGGCTGGCGGCGCAGCATCTACCTGCGGCAGCAGCAACGCTTTGGGCGCGGTGTGCCCAGCTTGCTTGAGGCGTTCGATTTCCCGCAGATGGCTCCCAATTGCACCGAGCGGATCGAATCGACCGTCGCCACTCAGGCGTTGCATCTGCTCAACGATGCGATGGTGCGAAGACTGGCCGCGTCACTGGCTCAGCGGGTGCGTGCGGAGGCCGGCAACGATTCCGAACGGCAGATTGAACGCGCCTATTTGATTACCGTCAGCCGGCTCCCGACGCGAGAAGAACGCCTTGCGAGTCGCGAGATTCTTAGGCAGCTGGAGATCGCGTGGGCGCAAGAGCGCAAACCAGAGCAGGCTCAGCATGCTTTGGAAACCCTCTGCCACACCCTGATCAACTCCAGCGCCTTTGTCTACATTGATTAGCCTGGGTGAGGAGGTGGAAACCATGGCAGAGTGCACCAACAATCGTGACTCTGATCTCTTCACCCGCCGCAGTTTCTTCGGCCAGATGCCGCTCGGGATCTATGCAGCCGCCCTCACGCATCTATTGGGTCGAGACCTCAGGAGCAGCTCGGGCCTGACCGAGGCCAAAGCTCGGGAGGGTCGGTTCGATCTGAACCCACGGCCTCCACATTTCACCCCAAAAGCGAAAGCGGTCATCGAACTGTTCATGAACGGCGGTCCCAGCCAGATGGACTTGTTCGACCCCAAGCCCGTCTTGGACAAACATCACGGAGAACCTTACCTTCACAAGCTCAACTCAGGCGAAGTCGCCGATCCTCATCAGGCTGGCGGACTGCTGCGCAGCCCCTTCCGCTTCGCCCAGCACGGAGAATCTGGAATCTGGCTGTCAGAAGTGCTGCCCCACCTGGCGCAGCAAGTAGATCAGATCGCGGTGATCCGTTCGATGCACACCACCAGCAACGTGCATCCGATGGCCACCAAGATCTTCCATACGGGCCGCAGCGTGGCTGGTCGAGCGACTCTGGGCTCCTGGGTCGTCTATGCCCTGGGCAACGAAAGTCAGAACCTGCCAGCGTTTGTGGTGCTCGACGATCCGCTCGGGCTGCCAGTCGATGGAACGACAGGGTGGCAATCTGGCTTTCTGCCTCCGGTTTTTCAAGGCACGCGCATGCGAGCCGAGGGTTCGCCCATCCTGAACCTGCAACCCGAAGAGGACCAGCCCGCCAAGGTGGCAGCGTTGCAGCGGGATCTGCTCCAGCGCCTGGACCGAATCCACCGGGCAGACCGCCCACGGCAACTGAGGCTGGAGGCGCGCATGGCGAGCTACGAACTGGCGGCACGCATGCAGCTCACTGCCAGCAACGCTCTAGACTTGAGCCAGGAAAGTCCGCAGACGCTCGCGATGTACGGCGTAGGCGAGAAGGCGGTGTATCATGGCCGCCTGCACCCCATCGAAGGCAAAGACTCCTATGCGCGACGCTGCATCATGGCGCGGCGCTTGGTCGAGCGGGGCGTACGCTTTGTGCAAATCATGATCAATTCGCAGCACTGGGACACTCACTCGCACGGAGAGAATGACCTGCGCGCGGCCTGCGAAAAGACTGACAAGCCCGTGGCTGCGTTGCTCAAAGACCTGAAGCAACGCGGACTGCTGGACAGCACGCTGGTGATCTGGGCAGGAGAGTTCGGACGTCTGCCCATTTCGCAGTTCCAGGCAGGCGCTAACTCGGAGCCTGGCCGTGATCACAACCAGCATGCGTTCAGTTTGTGGATGGCCGGCGGTGGCATCAAAGGTGGCACGGTCTACGGAACCACCGACGAGATTGGCTACAAAGTCGCCGAAAACCCAGTCAGCGTTGCTGATTTTCACGCGACCGTTCTTCATCTCTTGGGTTTGCACCACGAAGACCTGTTTTTCGAACGTAGTGGCTTTAAGGAGAGAATCACCTTTACGGAGACGCCCCGCATCGTCCGCGAAGTCCTTGCATGAAGCAGGCCTGAGCGCAGCCAGAGGCTCTCTGAAGTTCTCTGACCAACGCGCTGGCCCAGGCAAAGCCCTGCTGACGCCAGGCGTACTGACTTGACGTTGGGCGGAGGTTTGGGAACCCGGCCGCCAGGAAGCGGTCGGAATTCGCTCGGGTGGACGGAGCTTGGCCTAAGGAGAATCGTGTGAAACTCGGAGTCAACTCCTATTTTCTGTTGCGCTGGTTCGGATTTGAAGAAGCGCTCCAATTCGTTCAAAGCCAGGGTGTGACCGCCATCGAAATCGCCGTCGACGAATCCGAACAGACCCGCCGTTTCTGCGATGTG
The DNA here is from genome assembly GCA_016871215.1 of Acidimicrobiia bacterium. Classification (GTDB taxonomy): domain Bacteria; phylum Acidobacteriota; class Terriglobia; order Versatilivoradales; family Versatilivoraceae; genus VFZK01. The sequence goes on from VFZK01000003.1 coordinate 22,655, forward strand.
GACGCGCTCTTGGCTGACCGAGACGCGCTTCATCGCTGGCTCGATGTTTTGCAAAGCCATGGTCTCGCCATCAGCGCGTTTTGTGCCCATGGCGACCCGCTGTCTCCAGACAGAGATGTGGCGAACGCCTACACCCAATTCTTTCGAAAGGTGTGCCAGCTCGCAGAAGCCGCCAAGGTCGACCGAATCGTCGTGATCAGCGGCATTCCAGAAGGCGCCGCCGGCGAGATCTCCCGCTGTTGGGTGGTCGACTCCGCTCGCGCGTCCAACCGCAACATTCTGCGCTGGCAGTGGGAACAACGCCTAGTTCCCTACTGGCAGCAGCAGGCCAAGGTCGCACGCGACCATGGATGCCTGATTTGCGTCGAGCCTCAGATTGGAGAATTGGTTTACTCGCCAGGCACGCTGATGAAACTTCGCCAAGCCATTGGACCGGTGATCGGCTGCAACCTCGATCCTTCCCACATGTTCGTGCAGCAAATCGACCTGTTCGAAGCGATCCGCTTCCTCGGAAACGCGATCTATCACGTACACATCAAGGATACGCGTTTCGACACTGCCAGGCTGAAGCTGCAGGGCATCCTCGACAACACGTCCTACCTGCGGCCTGAAGAGCGGTCCTGGATGTTTACGATTGTCGGCTGGGGGCACGACCAGCGATTCTGGGAGGACTTCGTGACCACACTCCGTTTCGCCGGTTACGAAGGCTCTCTTTCCATCGAAATGGAAAGCGAGTACATCAGCGTCAAAGAGGGTCTGGAAAAATCCATCGCATTCCTGAAGCCGCTCGTCCTGCAGGAGCCGCCAGGCACCAAGTGGTGGCAGCATGCCGGGCTCGGTACATTCGAGGAGGACTAAATGGCAGTCAACGTAGAGTGGGTGGGACATGCCTGTTTCCGGGTATGGCGTGACGGCGGTCCAACGATCGTGATGGACCCTTACGATCTGGCAACGCTGGAGAAGTTCGGCCTGCCGAAAGGCAGCCCCCAACTGGAGGGCGACATCGTCATCGTGAGTTCTTTGACCGACAAGGCTCACGGAGAGCCGGCTCGCGTTCGAGGCACGCCGCGCGTTGTCAATGCGCTCGACGTGGCCCTGCGCCGCTCGGAAGCGGAAATCGATGGCAGCCGGCTAATTGCTGTACCCGCGGCTGAAGCGCCCCACCATCCGGATGGCCCACAAGACAACGCACTCTACGCCTTGCAGGTAGGAGGACTCTGGGTAATGCACATGGGCGATTTGGGGTACGGACTATCCGCTGAAGAGTTGGCTCCGTTTCGGGATCACTGCGACGTGTTGCTCGCCCTGGTCGGTGGCGGTCTCACGATCCCGCTCGCTGATCTCGACTTCGTGATCGACTACCTCAAGCCCAAGTGGATCGTTCCGATGCACTACGAACTGCCACCCTTGAGGGCCAAAATGCTGCCGGTCGGAGACTTCCTGGCCCGGCATGCGCAGCATCCGCTGGTCTACCCGCGCCGTAGTGCGGTGAAGTTCCCGCTCGAGACACCTGGCATGGGAAGCCCCGTGATTCTTGTGCTTGAGCCGTCAGGCTACCGCGCGGAGCCCCAAAGCCAGCTGGAGACCGTTTCCGCAGCCGGGGCTTGAGGCCAAGCGTTGCCGAACAGCGGCAGCGTCGCTTTGTTCTACCAGGGACTACGGATTGACGAATTCAAAGCGCCCAAACGAAAAGGGAATGTGGAAGTCGGGTTCAACCACGTTCGGGTTTACCCAGGCCTGCCACAGCATCTTCAGCTCTCCAGTCTTGAGCAAACTGAAATCTGCCCTGTAGACACCCGTGATCCATTCGAATCCAGAACTTGAGAATGGGAAACCCAACTCCTTCATCGATTGGAACGGGATCGCGAGCTCGACCACGTATCCGTCCTGCCGCATAGCAGTCGCCACGCGCAACTCTGCCAGCTTCCAACCGAAATCGAACTTGCGGTGGTAGTGGGCTCGGTAATCCAATACGAGTCCTTGAGGGTCGATTTCGAAGCAGTAATACTCCTTCAGCTCTGGGTCGAGTGCGAAGAACATCTCGACCCGATCGTGGTCGACCACGGCCATTTTCCCTTGGTGCGCCGGGTCGGTTCGGGTGACCACATCCCCGTCCCAAACGCGAAACGCGCCGTAAAGGTAAGCGTCATCCCAAAGAAAGCGGCACTCGGTGGCTTGCACCTCGTCCCGGCTCCACGGCAGGGTCAGCTCGGGAAGCAGCAGCGCTTTCGCCCAAGCTGCCTCATCCAGTGAACCGTCTACGTTTACTTTTTCTGTGGTGCGCAGCACGCGATAGGAAGCATTCTTGGAATCCATAGCACTCCACGGTTGCCTGGGACTGTCGCCCAGGAACTTCATTGTTGGCAGGATTTGGGGCCGTCGTGCGGCAGACAGCTCCCTGAAAAAAGACTGCACGCCGACGGAACGGGCTCTGGGATTTGGATTGTAGGTCCTTCCCCGCTAGAATATCGTCCGCCGACAGTTTATGCTAACTTCCGTTACACTTGCCAGAAAGAGACCGAGAGGTATGCGATGATCGAACTGATTGAGAGCCACGTCGTCTACGAGAATCCCAAGCCCAAAGTGCGCAGCCGGCATGGCTATTTCCCAGGTGTCGTGCAGCTCCCTTCCGGAGAACTGCTCGCTCTTTTCGTCATGGGCGAAGCGTTCGAATCCGCTGACCAGTCGACCTACGTTTCCCGGTCCGGGGATTTGGGAAAAACCTGGCGGCTGCAGGGACCTTTGTACAACAAGTGCCTGGACCCTCTTCCCACGAGCGACTACTTCAAGCCACAGGTGCTGAAAGACGGAAGTCTGATCGCGTTGGGATACCGATTCCACCGGCACGATCCTGAGCAGCCCATTGCGATCGAAGAAACCGACGGCGCGCTGCCCGGAGATGATGTTGTTTCGTTTTCTGACGATGGGGGCCGCACCTGGAATGCGCCTCGCGTCATCGAGAGAAGTATTCCAGAGTTGTTGGAGATTGCCAGCCGCTGCCTGCAATTGTCGTCTGGCGACATCGTCGCTACGGCTGGACTCTTCAGGCTGCCGGATGGAAGTAATCCCAGCGGCCAGTTTGGCGTGTTCCTGCGCAGCCAAGACGGTGGCAAGACTTGGAACGACCGCGTACGCTTCTATGAGGCTCCCAGCAAGACCGTGGCGGCTTACGAGTCCCACGTCTGCGAAATGCAGCCGGGGCGGCTGGTGGCCATCTGTTGGGCTTTGGATATGGCGACCGGGCAACATCTGCCCAACCAGGTCACGGTCTCACATGACTATGGCTACCACTGGTCCACGCCGATCAACACGGGTCACACAGGACAATCGTCGAACCTGCTGTACCTGGGCGGGGATCGCCTGCTGAGCATCCATTGCCATCGAGGCCACGATGTCGGCATGTATGTGAGGCAGATCGACTTCAGCGGCGACCGCTGGAGACCCGTCGAGGAAAGCAACATCTGGGGAACATCGATCGGCCAGCAAACGCGAGACGGACAGAAGTTTCACGAATTCGCCAGCTCCATCCGCTTTGGCCAAGCCTCATTGTTACGCCTGAGCAATGCGGACATCCTCGCCACCCACTGGTGCGTTCTCGACGGTCAAGGAAAGATCGTGACTCACCGGCTTCGAGTCACCGGCTGAACGATCGCTCCAGCTTCGGTCTCGGTTCGGTCGTGCTCGTCGTCAGCTTTTAGTTTCGACCAGCGCTGCGATCGTTGAGTGCGTTGTTCGCACCGCGTTCGCTAGCAACCCATCGCGTCATTCCCGCACCACGAAAGCGGCGAAATCGCAGGGAGGGAATTACTCGTCATTCCCGCGACCGTGGCCAAGCCTTCCCGTCATTCCCGCGAACGCGGGAATCCAGGCTTTTCCGCCGGCGCCCCACTCACTCCCAACATCCCCTGGGCTCCCGCTTGCGGGGGAGCAACGAGAGTGATTCTTACGTTCCGTGGCAACCCTTCGCGGCCAATCCCTGCGTCACTTCCGAGGCCGTGGGCAATCCGCCCATCTTTCCCATGAGACTCTGAACCAACGTCGTCATTCCCGCGAACGCGGGAATCCAGGTCTTCCTGCCGGTGCGCCACCCGCTCCCAAAAGCCCCTGGGCTCCCGCTTGCGCGGGAGCGACGGGGGTGGGCCGGTTCGTCTCTAAAGACAGCAACGCTCTTCCCCCTGCAGTCGAACACCGGAGTGGCGTATTCTGGAAAGCGGTAGGCCTTCATCAGGTTCACTCGGGTCAGGAACTCGTTCGCCGAGTAAACGCCGTTCAGATTCTCCCCGGGAATGTTCAGGAAATAAGGTAGTCCCGCGCCAACGGCGACAAACAGAGCGTCATAGCCATTTGCCAGAAGCTCATCCACCGTATCGGTCAGACCGACGACAACGTTTTTTCGGAATTCAACCCCGAGGGCCTTGAGGGAATCGATCTCCGCCTTGAGGATCGCTTTGGGCAGGCGAAACTCAGGGATGCCGTAGACCAGTACGCCGCCAAGCTCATGGAGAGCTTCGAAGACCGTGACCTCGTGCCCCATCTGAATCAAGTCTCCGGCACAGCTCAAGCCGGCAGGGCCACTGCCGACGATGGCGACCCGCTTGCCGGATCTCGGTTTCAATACCGGCTTCCGAATACCAGTGCTTTCTCGTTCAAAGTCCGCAACAAACCGCTCGAGCCGGCCGATGGCAACCGGTTCATGTTTTTTGCCGGTAACGCATTCGGCTTCGCATTGCTCTTCCTGAGGACAGACCCTGCCACAGATGGCAGGCAGAACATTGTCTTCCTTAATCTTTGTCGCAGCGCCCAGGTAGTCTCCCTGGGCAACGAGTGCGATGAAGTCTTTGATCTTGACGCCTACGGGGCAGCCGTCGATGCAGGTTGGCTTGGGACACTGCAGGCACCGTAGTGCTTCCATCTTAGCCAGTTCTTCGGTGAAGCCCAGATTAACTTCGCTGAAATTGTGGCGTCGCGTGTGGCAGTCCTGTTCGGGCATGGTCTGCCTTCGGATTTTCATTCTCTCTTTATTGGTGAGCGTGTTGGGCATACGCAAATTGTGTCAGCGCGTCTCCTGGAGTTTCTCCGTCAAAGCGTCTTCGAGGTGGCACCGGTGCTCTGCGAGCGCCTGCCTTTCTTGGACCCAGTACGTTTTGTTTCGACGGTCGAGAGTGCTGAAATCAACTTCGTGAGCATTGAATTCAGGACCCTCGACACACACGAACACCGTTCTTGCTCCGACCGTTGCACGGCAACCTCCACACATTCCGGTTCCATCAATCATCACCGGATTCAGACTGACGACGGTCGGAATTCCGATGTCCCGAGTGACGTCAGCGACCGCACTCATCATCGGTATCGGACCGACTGCAAGGACAAAATCGATTCGTCTCGTTGCAATCAATTCCTTCAACTGGCCGGTGACAAACCCACGCCTGCCGTAGCTGCCATCGTCGGTGGTGACGAAAACCTCATCGCAAGCTCTTCTCATTTCGTCTTCGAGAATCACGAAATCTCTTGACCGGCCGCCAATGATGGAGATGGTGTGATTGCCAGCCTCCTTAAGCGCAACAGCGGTTGGATATGCGATCGCCGCTCCAACTCCCCCTCCAATGCTGATAGCTGTTCCGAAGTTCTCGATGTGAGACGGTCTGCCCAGCGGGCCGACAACGTCTGAAATGAACTCGCCGGCTCCGAGTGCATTGAGCTGTTTTGTCGTCTTGCCGATTCCCTGTACGATGATCGTCACGGTTCCTTTGGACGCGTCAGAGTCGGCTATGGTGAGGGGTATTCGTTCTCCCTCATCGTCAATTCTGATGATGACAAACTGGCCAGGCTTTCTTTTCAAGGCAATCTTCGGTGCCTCGACTTCAAATCGCTTGATCTCTGGAGCCAGAAATACCGCAGACAAGATCTTGTGCATGTGAGCACTTGCTCCTCATCATTGACCTCCGCATGAAGTTCATAGAACGATGTCGCGCTTCGCCTCGTTCAGAATCACTCAGACTGGCCCCGCATCCACGACCGACATCGAAAACGGGGGCTGAAGCGCTTCGTCCTCCCAGCCACACATTATTTTAGATCGGCAGAAGCATGGGTAGAAGTCTCAAGTTTGTCTGGCTCTCTGGCCGAGGGCAGGCGAGAAGACGGCGTCATGCCTGTAGCGATTTCCAGCCCGTGGCGCAATTTCGCGCTGCGGTCGCGTCGGTACGTCGATCGTTTCGAACTCCGCCAACGGCTCACAGGCTTGCGCTTGAATCGTGCCCATTCTTTGGACAGGCAGTTGCCTGGACAAGCTGAAAAAACGCATCGAGACCGGACACTTGAAAAACTCCGACAAGATTCACCAAGTGCTCGGGCGACTACAGGAGCGCTATCCGCGCGTGGCGCGTTATTACCCTCTCCACTATGAGGCGGAGCAGCAGAAGCTTTCCTGGCGTGAAGAGGCTGACAAGAAAAGGATCGCTGAAAAGCTGGATGGCAGCTATGTGTTGAAAACAGACCGGCTGGACATGACGGCCGACGAGATCTGGCGCACCTACATTTCGCTGCCTGGATTCTAGAAACTTAGCAATCCGGTCGAGCACCTGCTGGCGGGCTCGCAGATCTTTGAGGGAAAGAGATTTCGTGTGGCCAATGAGATTGTTGCCATCGATCACGTACATCCGTTGAGCGCCTTCGCCAGGACTCGCATGGACACAGCCTAGCGACCGCTTGACCTCCTGGGCTTTGGCGCCTGGACATCAGGGCCCAGGCGCGCTTTGCACCTCGGCGACCACCTGCTCATAGAACGCCTCATAGCGTTCAATGATCCGGTGAGAGCTGAAACCGTCCTGCGCGCGGTGGCGGGCGTTCGCACCCAGTTCCGTGCGTTTCGCATCATCCGAAAGGATCTCGACCGCTCGGGCAGCCATGCCGTCCACGTCTCCGACCGGAGCCAGAAACCCATCAATCTCGTTCCGAATGACCTCGGGAATGCCGCCAACGCTGGAAGCGACCACCGGAACCTCGCACGCCATCGCCTCCAACGCGACCAACCCAAACGATTCCGTCTCGCTGGGCAATAGCATCAGGTCAGAGATCGAAAGAATCTCCCCGATCGAGTCCTGTTTCCCGAGAAAAGTCACCTGGCACCCGAGCCGTTTGTTCCGCACCAGCCACTCCGCATTCGAGCGCTCGGGCCCGTCGCCGACCATCAGCAGGCGTGAGGGAACGCGCTGATGAACCCGATCGAAAATCTCAATCACGTCCATCACGCGTTTTACCGGACGGAAATTCGATACGTGCACCAGAATGCGCTCTCCCCGCGGTGCGAGCTTGCGCTTCAGGCTTTCGTCCTCCGAACGGCGGAACACATCGCAGTTCACGAAGTTGGGAATCATCTCGATCGGACGGCTGAGATCAAACTCCCGATAAGTGAGGTCGCGCAGGTAAACGGATACCGCCGTGACTCCATCGCTCTTCTCGATCGAGAACTTGGTAATCGGCAAATAAGAGCGGTCGTTCCCGACCAGTGTGATGTCGGTCCCATGCAACGTGGTGATGACCGGCAGCCGGTGCGGCCGCAACATCTCTTTGGCCAGGTAAGCGCTGACGGAGTGCGGGATGGCATAGTGAACGTGCAGCAAGTCCAGACTTTGATTCAAAGCCACGTCGGCCATTTTCGTCGCCAGCGCTAGCGCATAGGGCGGGTGTTCGAAGAGAGGATAGTTCAGCATCTCGACTTCGTAAAAATGGATACGTTCGCTCGTGTAGTTCAGCTTGATGGGAACCGCGTAGCTGATGAAGTGGATCTCGTGGCCGCGCGCCGCAAGCTCTTTCCCGATTTCGGTGGCAACCACACCGCTGCCACCATAGGTTGGATAGCACGTGATCCCGATCTTCATAGAGCCCGTTCCTTCTCTGTGAAGAAGCGAACGGGATCTTCCACCGCCAGCGCTTCTTTGCAATAGAACGCCTCGGCGTATTTCGTCTGAATCAGCGTGCCGTAGTAGCGATTCAGGCCTTCCAAGGCAGGCAGAAACTCGGGAACGCTCAAGTAGGTCTGGGGTTCGAGCGACTTCGGATCGAACAATTGCGACTGGAAAGCTTTGACGGCCTGTATCTTCTTGTCGAACTGGCGTGTGATGTCCACGAAGAAACTGGGCTGCAGGGTGTGTGGAATCATGAAGTAGAAAATCCTGGCGGGCCGGAAGCGCTGCTGGTTCGTATCGATTTTGGCCAGGCCGGAGAGGTAGCACGCCTGCGCCACGATCCGGCTGGTGTAGATGTGATCCGGATGCCGGTCGTCCCAATAGTGGGTGAAAACCAAGTTTGGCCGATACTTCCGCAAGACACGAACAACCCGCAGCCGCGCTTCCGGAGTGTCGAAGATCGAGCCGTCTTTCAGCTTCAGGTTCTCGCGAACGCTCAATCCCATGATTTCGGCTGACGCCTTCGCCTCGCGCGCTCTTATGGCAGGGGTGCCGCGGCTGCCCAGCTCTCCACGAACCATGTCGACCACACCAACGCGATAGCCGCGCTCTGCCAGCTTGATGAAGGTACCGCTCACGGCAAGCTCGATGTCGTCGGGATGCGCGCCAATCGCCAGTGCGTCAAGTTTCATCGAGGCTCGTGGGTCCAATCTCGATCAGGCGTTGGTCGTTTCCAAGATCGTGAATTCTCACTCTAACAGCACCGGGCAGGTCGACGTTGCCTAACTTCTCCGCCCACTCCACCAGAATCACTGCCCGCTGGGCGAAAATCTCTTCCAAGTCCAAAGAGCGCAGGTCCTCTCGACTCTCCAGCCGGTAGAGATCGATGTGAAAAACCTTCACGCGCAAGTCGTACTCGTTGATCAGCGTGAACGACGGGCTGGTGACGTCGTCTGGATCAGGCTGTCCAAGGCCGCAGACCAGACCTTTGGCGAATACCGTCTTGCCGGCGCCCAGATTTCCTTCAAGAAAGAAAATTGCAGGCTCGTTCAGCGATTCGCCGATGGATTTCGCGACTCCAAAAGTTTCCTCGCTCGAGTGCGAGACGATCGAGCCGAAACGCATCACCGTGTGGTGGAGGCCCTGTCTTCGAGCCTCAGAAACGCAGCCGGCAGGCAGGCCATGATGTCCGAGGCCAGGAGCGATTTCTCTCCTTGCCTCTCGGCGGCCTTGTCCCCTGCCAAGCCGTGTAGATAGACACCGAGCGCAATCGTCTGTTCCAACAGCCTGGACTCGGAGGAGGCTTCCTTTGCGCCTTCGCGAAGCTCATTCGCCTGCCGCGTCGTTTCGAGGGACGGTAGGCCAGCCAAGACTTGGCCCAACAAGCCGGCCAGAATCCCGGCCAGAACGTCACCCGAACCGCCGGTCGCCATCCCTGGATTTCCGGTCGGGTTCACGAACACTTCCCCCGAGGGCGACACGTAAATCGTGCGGTGCCCCTTCAACACCAGGTGCAATCCCTGCTGTCGGGCAAAGTCACGCGCGATGCCAACGCGGTTGGCCTGGACCTCGGCAGTGGAACAGCCCAGCAACCGGGCAAATTCCCCAGGATGGGGCGTCAAGACGAGCAGCCGATTCCTGCCATCCAGTTCCGCCGCGTGGCCCACAAAGGCATTGATACCGTCGGCATCCAGCACCACTGGCACCGTCGTTTCAGCTAGCAGCCGGCGAACGAAGCTTGCTGTTTCCGTGTGTCCGCCCAGGCCGGGACCAACTACCAACAGATCCTTTTTCGTCACAATCGCGTTCACACGGCCGTAGTCGAACGACCTGGTGGAGATCCCTCCTGATTCGGTCGCATCCAAGGGCTCGGTCATCACTTCGAGCATCTGTGCCGCAACGACGGGAAGGCACGGCGCAGGCGTGGCCAGCGTTACCAGACCCGCGCCCGCTAGCAGAGCCGACCTCGCCGCCAGCGCGGCCGCGCCGGTCTTTCCCACTGAACCGGCTATTGCGAGGACGTGGCCATAATCTCCCTTGTGAGAATCTCCTTTGCGATGGAAATGCCGGAGCGCGACCGCAGCTTCGTCCTCACTGAGAACGTTGAGCCAATGAGCCGGGACGTCGACAAGTTCGACAGGCGACCCGATTGGAACCAGCACCCACCGCTGAATCGCAGCTTCTGAAGAGGCGAACGCATGGGCGGGTTTAGGTGCGGTGAAGGTGACCGTCAGCTCGCAACGAGGCGCAAGGCAGTCGGCGCTTTCCGTCATCGCATCGCAGTCCAGGCCGGAAGGAATATCTACGGCTACGATTCGCGGGAAGCGCCTCATCTGCTGGATGACCGATCCCAGGAAGCCGCTAACAGGCAGGCGAACACCCGTGCCCAGCAGAGCATCGACGAGCAAATCGGCCTCCAGGCCTTGAAAGAGGCGCTGAACGTGCTCCTCGGTAGCGTCTCGCTCCGTTACGGTCCGAATCGAACCGTTCATCCTCTGAAGGATCGATAGATTCACCGCGGCGTCGCCGCGGATTTCATCAGGAAAGGCAAACAGCAGCACCTGAGGCTCGATGCGCCTCAACATGAGATGGCGTGCCACCACAAACCCATCGCCGCCGTTGTTGCCTTTGCCACAGCAGACGGCAACGCGCAATTGGGTCAAATCCGGAAAATGCGCCTCCATGGCGCAGACGACTCCGCTGCCGGCGTTCTCCATCAGCAAAAGGCTGGGGATTCCATAGCGCTCGGTGGACAGCCGGTCGACTTCGCGCATCTGGGAAGCCGTCAAGATTTTCATCGGGTCAGCCTGCCGCCGTCAGCCCGAAACTGCCCGTGCAGTTCTGGAGTTCCGGTGGCCTGGAATCTTAGCGGAGCAAAGGGCAGAGTCAAGACAAATTGCCCCCGAGAAGCGTCGTCTTCCTGGGTTGACATCCCTGGGTGAGTCTCTTACAGTTTTATTTGACTCATCCGCACGGCATGCATGCCGATGAGTCATTGAGGTCGTGAGTTCAGTCGAAGACAAAAACGGGTTGGACGATGCGGAACACTGACGTTTACTTTCCAATTCTCTTGGGCCTGGCGTTGTTCCTGATCGCCGTGTTCGTCGTGGCGTTCTTCAGGAATCGCTGGCGCGCTGGTTTGAAACAAAGGCGAGGGCACAAAGTGGATGCGAAAGAAGAGTTCTATTGCGTGCGAAGCAGTTTGAAGCAAATCAACGAGAGTTTTCACGTCGCGCAGATCGTCTTCACCAACCGAAAAGACTGCACCTTGACCGCGCAAGGCGAAGTACGCTGCCTCTCTGCCGACGAATAACCCGCAGACCGTCCGCTTGTCTTGTTTGCTCCATTCACCCGAAATACTCTTGAATCTTCCCCCGCAGAAAGGTGACAGACTCCTGTAGTTCCGCCATGCCATTCACGCCGTCCTCGATGGAGACCCAGCCATCGAATCCCGCGGCTTTCAGAATAGAAAAGATCTGATTGTAGTCATTCAGCCCTTTGCCAATCACCCCGTGCTTGAGATTCTTGGCGTAGCCGAGAGAGCCGTCTTGAGTCTTCAAGTCTTCCAGCGTGCCGCTCTCCAGATAGCGATCCGAAGCGTGCATCGTCACTACCCTGTGCTTGACGGCCTCCAGCAGCACCAAGGGATCTTCGCCTGCCACAATGGCGTTGGAGGGATCGAAGTTAACCCCGAACCACGGCGAATCAATCTGACCGACTATCTCCAGAAAGACCTCCCGTTTCTGGGCAAACTCCGGGTACCGCCAGTAATTGTCTTTGTAATGATTCTCCATGATGAGGACGACGCCTCGCTTGGCGGCATGATCGAGGCAGGTTCGAATGCAGTCCACCACCCACGCTACGCCCTGCTGCCTGGAAACTTCCGGGTAAGCCTGCCCGGACAACACACGGCAGAATCTTCCGCCAAAACGAGCCGTCAGATCGATCATCGCGTTCTGCTTCACAATTTCTTCCCGCCGTTGCGCTGGATCGGCAATCGTGAAGTTGGGCGAGTAGCAGAGCATTGGCATTTCCAGTTTCTTGGCCTGCAACGCCTGTTTGACGCGCTCGAGGGCCGGCGCTTCGAGTGAGTCGACAAATCCAGAGTAGAACTCCAACCCATCGACGTCCAAGGTAGACGCCATTTCGATCCACTCGAAGATCGTCATCGAATGATCCACGCAAAGAGCGTCCATGAAGCACTTCGGAAAAGCAGCGAGTTTGACCATAGGCCGGTCACCCGGGGCACTCGGCGGCCAGTACCAGACTCAGAATGGAACTAGGACTGAGAGCCAACTGCAACACACGAAAAAATAGGCAGCCGATAAATGTTCTCGAAGGAAAAGCGAGTCAGGGCTAGAGCTCTGACGACCCATTTATCAGCTGCCTAACTTGGAGCGGGAAACGGGATTTGAACCCGCGACTTCAACCTTGGCAAGGTTGCACTCTACCGCTGAGTTATTCCCGCACTTCGCGAAAAATACTAGTGACCGGGTGCAGAAATGTCAACCGATTTTCTGGCGCCGCCAAGGTCTGCTCGAGGTTCAGCAGGCCCTTGTTTGAGGCCGCGCTCTTGGGCGCAGTTGATCGCTGCGCAGCCGGCCCTGCAACGGTCGGCGGGAACTCCCCTGACATTGCACCCCTCCACGAAAAGCTCGATCGAACACAATCCCGGTAACGATTGGAAAAAGCCTTTGCCTTTTCCAGCTGCGTGGGTCAAGATTAACCCGTTCTAACAAGTCCTGACCTTCAGTTCCGGCGCACTGGCGTGCGGCACTACAAGCACCTGCGCGTCGCGCGCATGTCCCCGTGGGAAAGGCGCAAGCTCCAGGTTCTCGAGCAGGCAGGAACTGCCGAGTGGAGGCGCCCAGCCTGCCAAGGTTGGCGACTGCCTGCCGTCATGCGTCGTTGTTGGCGAGAAATCCGGGTTAGAGTATCCTTTGCGGCATGTTCTGTTTTTCGAGGCTCTCCTACATCCTTCTCATTCCGGTTTTCGGCTTTGTTTTCGGTCTGCGAGCTGGCCTTGCTGCGGAATCGAACGGGGCGGAGTACTTTGAGAAGCACGTTCGCCCGTTGCTGGCCAAGCATTGCTACGCTTGCCACTCGGGATCGAGCCAGCCAGCACCGGGTGGCCTGCGGCTCGACAATGAGGTTGATCTGCATCGAGGCGGCAGCCGCGGCCCGGCAGTCCTTCCAGGCGAGCCTCAGCGGAGTTTGCTCATCTCGGCCATCGGCTATCAAGATGAAAGCCTCCGCATGCCGCCTGCGGGCAGACTGTCGGACGATGAGATTGCTGCGTTGACGTCTTGGGTCAAGATGGGCGCCCCGTGGGGAGCGCAACCTCCGGCCGGTGCCGGTAAGCTCGTTCCCACCAGAACCGGCTTTTGGGCTTTCCAGCCTCCCGCAGAGACCGCGGTTCCGCGCGTCCAGCAGAGCAGCTGGCCGAAATCTCCGATAGACCGGTTCATTTTGGCTGCGCTTGAAGCCAAAGGTTTGAAGCCTGCCCCTCCAGCCAACAAGCGAACCCTCATTCGTCGCGCAACTTTCGATCTGACTGGCTTGCCTCCGACGCCAGAGGAAGCCCAGGCGTTTCTCGCCGACGCCTCGCCCGAGGCCTACCCACGCCTTATAGACCGGCTGCTGGCCTCGCCTCGTTATGGCGAGAAGTGGGGACGGCATTGGCTCGATGTCGCCCGTTACGCCGACTCGAACGGCCTGGACGAGAACCTGGTCTACAACAGCGCGTTTCGATACCGCGACTATGTGATCGACGCTTTCAACAGCGACATGCCCTACGACCGCTTCATACACGAGCAACTCGCTGGGGATCTCTTGACTGACGGCCGCGATGAAGCCACCCTCTACGCGCGGCAGACGGCCACAGGCTTCCTCGCGCTCGGCGCGAAGATGCTCGCCGAAGACGATCCGGTCAAGATGCAGATGGACATCATCGATGAGCAACTCGACACGATGGGTCGAGCTTTCCTGGCTTTGACGCTCGGGTGCGCGCGCTGTCACGACCACAAGTTCGACCCAATCCCGACCTCCGACTACTACTCTCTGGCGGGCATCTTCAAGAGTTCCAAGACGATGGAAAACTTCAAGGTGGTCGCGAAATGGCACGAGTTCGTCCTGGCCCCTAAGGCCGACCGAGACCGCCTTGAAGCACACAACCACCAGATCGAAGCCAAGCAGAAACAAATCAGCCAGCTATCCGAGCCAGCCAACCGGCAAATCGCCGATCAGGCGCGGGAACAAATCGGGGCCTATCTGTTGGCCTCTTCCGATGTCTTGCGGTACGAAGTCATGGCGCTTCCCTCGATCCTCGGGGATTTGGAGACAGCAGACAAGCCAGGCATTCTGACGATTCCGGCAGTCCGCTTTTCGCGGGGAAACATAGATCGAGAGTTCAAGAGAGACGCCGATGATCCCAATCGGCTCGTTGATTCGAAGGTGACGCCACACTTCGCGGAGTATGAGGTCGTGTTGCCTGCAGGCGGAAGCTACCAGCTCGAAGTCCGCCGGGCTTCTCCCCAGTTTCCGACGGTCGACGTCACGATTAACGGAGTACCGGCACAAGCGGGGACGCCGCCAGAGACAAACCGTACCAGCTCACCGGACGCCAAGCTTTGGAAGGCAATTGGCATTTTTGCGTTTAGGCAAGGTCTGAACACGATCCGGTTGGAGGTCGATGGGCCGTTTCCGTATTTTGACGCGCTCCTGGTTGCGCCGAGTCCGCTAGCGACAGAGGCTGTGCTGCCGAAAACCGCAGCCCAGCTCGCCGTCGAGTACGGACTCAACGCGGATATCCTCTCGCAGTGGGCTGACTATCTGCGCCGGTCAAAGGGCGCTCCCAACTCGGCGTTTTACGCCTGGCACGCTTTCGGAACGCCGGCTTATGCTTCGCTGGATCAGTGGACTTCACCCGTAGCCCGTCTCTTCGGCAGCACCAGGCCTTCGGCGCGACGCGCTCTCGCCGATTTCTATCAAAGCCTGTTCAACCGTGCCGAGAGCGCGTGGCAAGCGATTGCGCCCGCCTCCACACGGGGCCAAGAAACGGCAGCCAGTGCGGAGAAACCTCGAAACGCCAAAGCCGAAAGGACCCTTGACGACCCTGCCTTGGAGGCGCTGCGTCAAGTGCTGTACGAAGAGTTTGGCCCTTTTCGCGTTCCCCCAAAGCCTCACCGCTACTATTCCAGCGAAACCAGGAGGGAGTTCGAGCGGCTGAGCAACGAGCTCAAAACGCTCGAGGCATCGACGCCGCAGTTCCCGCACGCCATGGGCGTCACGGAAGGCCAGGTTAACGACTTAGAGATACACATTCGCGGGAGTCATCTTAATCTAGGCCGGCGTATGCCCAGGCGGTTTCTCACTGCCATCGCCGGAGAAGATCAGCCGCCGCTTGCCGCCAAGCAGAGTGGCCGTTTGGAGCTGGCTCGGTGGCTCACGCAATCGGATCACCCCCTCACCAGCCGCGTCATGGTCAATCGAATTTGGCGGTGGCACTTCGGAAAAGGCCTTGTTCCTTCTACGGACAACTTTGGAAAGTTGGGCGAGCCTCCCGTCAACCTGCCTCTCCTCGATTGGCTGGCCAGGGAATTTGTCCGGCGCCACTGGTCTATCAAAGCCATGCATCGCCTCATCATGCTGTCGAGCACGTACCAGATGAGCGCCGTTTCCAACACCAAGAGTGCTGAGGTCGATCCGGAGAACAAGTTGCTGTGGCGTGCGAACCGGCGCCGCCTCGATGCCGAAGAGATTCGCGACGCTGTCATTGCTGTGGGCGAGGGGCTCGACTTTGCAATGGGCGGGTCGATGCTGGCGTTCAAAGATCGGGAATATGTCACCGGCACGAAGAATCTGGATTCCACGAATTACAACGCGAATCGCCGCTCCGTTTACCTCCCCATTATCCGCAGCTCGCTTTACGAGGTCTTTCAGGCTTTTGACTACGGCGATCCCAGCGTGTCGAATGGAGACCGCCAGAGCACCGTGGTCGCGCCACAGGCATTATTCATGATGAACAGCGCGCTCGTTCTGCGGCAGACGCAGAAGATGGCTGAGCGCCTGCTTGCTCGCGCAGAGCTGGATGACCGCGGCCGCCTCGAGCGCGCCTATTGGCTCGCGTTTGGCCGCAGGCCCGCTGAACGTGAGGTGAACCGGGCCCTGGCGTTTCTCGGACGCCTGAAAGCTTCGATGGGAAACGACGCTCCGGCAGATGGGGAGTTGCAGCGTCTGCGCGCATGGCAAGGCTTGTGTCATGCTCTGGTAGCTTCGAACGAGTTCGTTTACATGGATTAAGCGGTTAGAAACTGGAGGAGGCGCCCATGAAACCGGCTTCCGTTCGGCACTGGAATTCTTTCTGGAACCGATCGCTCTCGCGCCGCGAGCTGCTATGGAACAGCAGCGCCGGGTTCGGCGGGCTGGCTCTGGCGGCGCTATTGGGCGAAGAGGGCCTGGCGGCCAAAGCCACTGACAGAGCAGCTCGTGCAGCGGATCCGTTGGCGCCTCGTCCGGGCCATTTCGCTTCTCGTGCCAAGCGCGTCATTTTTCTTTTCATGCACGGGGGCCCCTCGCAGATCGACACCTTTGACTACAAGCCCCTGCTGCAGCGCGACCACGGGAAGCCCCTTCCTTTCAAGCGTCCCAGAGTGGTTTCATCCGAGACGTTCAACCTTCTCAAGTCCCCTTGGGAGTTCCGGCAGCACGGCGCCAGCGGCATCTGGGTCAGCGAGTTATTCCCCGAGGTCGCAAAGTGCGTTGACGATCTTTGCATGGTTCATTCGATGCATGGATCCAACTCACGGCATGGCGGCGCCTTGCTGGAGCTGCACACGGGCAGCGACACGTTCGTGCGCCCCAGCATGGGTTCCTGGATCACCTATGGCCTTGGGACGGAGAACCGGAACATGCCTGGCTTCATCACCATCTGTCCGACGCTGACGCACGGCGGAGCGAACAATTGGAGCTCGGCTTTTCTGCCGGCTGCTTTCCAGGGAACACCTGTGGGCAGCGCTGGAGTGTCGTCGAAAGAGGCTCGCATTCCCTTTATCGCGAACCCGGAAACTCCGCGCGACCTTCAACGCCTGGAACTCGACTTCGCTCAAGAATTGAATCGAGAACACCTGGCCCGTGCCGGCGCCGACCAAGCCCTCGAAGGACGCATCGAGTCTTTTGAGCTGGCTTTTCGCATGCAGACGACTGCCCCAGAGCTGCAGAACTTGTCGGGCGAGTCACCCGCAACGCTGCGCCTGTACGGCATGGATGACCCGATCACCGAGAACTTTGGACGACAGTGCTTGATGGCTCGCCGTTTCTCGGAGCAAGGCGTCCGGTTCGTTCAAGTCACCCATAGCTACAAATGGGATCAGCATTCCGATCTGCGAAAGGGCCATCTCGGAAACGCGAGAGAGGTCGACCGGCCGATTGCAGGGCTTCTGAAGGATCTTAAGGCGAGGGGTCTGCTCAACGACACGCTGGTGTTATGGGGAGGCGAGTTTGGCAGGACACCCACGGCGCAAGGATCCGATGGCCGAGACCACAACCCGGAGGGCTTCACCATGTGGCTGGCTGGAGGCGGAGTCAAAGCCGGATTCGCCTATGGCGCCACCGACGACTATGGTTACTATGCCGTCCAAAACAAAGTCCATTTCCATGACCTTCACGCCACCCTGCTCTACCTGCTCGGCCTCGACCACGAACGCCTGACCTATCGGTATTCCGGCCGTAACTTCCGTCTCACTGACATACACGGTCACGTCGTCAAAGACATCCTAGCCTGAACTCCGGTCTTTTCAGCCGTTGAGCGGCACCTTCGGGGCGACCGCCTGCCGCTTTCCACTGTCGAAGCACACCTGATCTGCAAAGGTCCTGGCCGCATGGCGCCGTTGCAGCGTGGTTGGTGAGAGAACCGGGATTCGTCCCTGGCCGCACCTGGCGAGACTGGGTCTCAAGGATGCGAACAAGCGGGCACTCAACTGGCTGCCGTCTGTTGGGCGGATTGAGCCACGAGTGCGGAATTTCACCCACGCCGTGCGCCAGTGACAAGGCGACGGGCGTGGGTAGGCCGGCTTGGGTGTGGCTTCCATGCTGGACAAATGGCCAAATACCCCGTAAAACATGCTGGGGAAATAGGCCATTTTGAAAGTAAATCTCAGACTGAGGTTTAACTCGTGGGACAACCGTTCGACGGGAAAACGCTGCCAGTGCGGCCTGCGAGCGCTATGCGCCTATTCTGATCGCCCCCGGCTCCCGAAAAATGTCCAGTATCAAAGCCACACCCGCCGGCTTCTCCAACGATGACTATCCTTTTGTCGAGCCTGAGCGATACTCAGAAATCTAGCCCTGGTGGTGAGTGAATTGCACTTCGTTGGTAGTGGAAGGGTCGCTGCGGGACGGAGTCGGAACGTCCAGGCAGCCGGATCTCTTGGCAGTACGCCCAACAGGCGTATCGAAGGGAAACTGAGGAGTCGAGTCATGGGACAAAAAACCATACCGAGGCAGACTGGACACTATCCATTTGGCAGCAAAAACCGTTTGCGCCAGACAAGGCTGCGGACCGTGGAGCTGCCAGCGCTCGCGAAATCTTCAATTCAGGCTTTGAGTCGTTTTCCTCACTGGAATCGCTCGAAACCAGTGAAAGCCCACTAGCAAGACCCGTTTGAGAGAAGGCTGGCTCCTTCCACGTGAGCACGCGGCTGGCAAGAACCGCCACTTGTTCGCGAGAAGTCTGAGTTGGGCGGCTGAAACCAAACGACAAAAACAGTCCCTCCGGAGCACGCTATGTTCCTGCTTACCAAAATCCTCTTACCAATCGACTTCTCTGAGAGGGTGTTTAAAAATCCGATGATAGATTGGAAATCGGGTGTGCGACAAATTTGTGGGTGAATTTTAGCTGGCCCGTCGGGATTCCCAGAAGTCTTCCCATAGGTTGCTTAGGTCCAGACAGCGCAGAGCCGAGATGGCATTGGCGCCGCGCAAGGTCCAGTG
>VFZK01000004.1 GCA_016871215.1 Acidimicrobiia bacterium
GAGAGAAGCTGGGGACCTGGGGAAGCTGGAAGCAACTCCCGACGGAGAAGGGGCAAGCTGTCCATGAAAGATTCCTTGGCCAGCCGCCGAGGTTGAAGTTTGTTCTTGACATGCCCTTTCATAGAACAAGGCGCTCCTAAATCATTCTCAATAACACTATAAACTTAACGGCGTTTGATCTAATGACAACAGTGTTGAAATATTGTTTGGTCCTGCCTGTTTGCTGTCAAGTGAAAAACTCAGTGTGCGCGGCACGTAGCCGTCACACGTCGATCATGGGCAACACCAGAGGAAGCACAATCGAGCGCGCGACAGCGCCTGATGCTTCAACAGGACCGATTCAACGCACTCTGCGCACTCGGTTCTCATTCGCCGTGTTCAAGGCAAGACTTTAGAGCACGACCCCAGGTTTGGGGCGCACGGCAGCCACGAGCCCAGCCGAAACGACAAAGCACGAAGAAAGCAACCATACCACTTCTCGGTGCGAGAATCCCTGGGTCAACAAGAAACCGGTTACCGCAGGTCCGAGAAAAGAGCCAATGCTATTGATGGAGTTGATGAAACCTACCGAGGCGGCCGCAGCGGATTCGCCAAGTATCAGACCGGGAATGACCCAGAGCGAAACACCCCAGGAGAATGCCGCGGCACCGGTCAGGCAGAGCAATGCCAGCACCAGAGGAAATGGCAGGCCCGGAATTGCGCTCAACACGAAGAACACAGCGGCTAGAACCATCGGAACGATGGTGTGGAGTTTCCGCTTGCCGGTGCGGTCCGAGGAGCGCGCAACCAGGGGAATCGAGATCATTGCCAGACCGAAGGGAAGCGCCGAACAAATCGTCGAAAGCGTCACTGAAAGCCCGGAGGCGTCGCGAATCGTCGTAGGCAGCCAAAGCAGATAGGCAAACATGGAAAAATTGCAAAGTGCGCAAGCCAGGGCTAAGAACAGGATGTTTCGCTGTTTGAGGCCTTGCAGCACCGTCATGTGGCCTGACTTGTGCAGTTCCTGGCGTTCAGACGCCAGCCGGGCTGCAATCCAGTCTCGCTCTTCAGGCTCCAGCCACTTCGCTTGGTGAGGGCGGTCCGTCAGAAAAAAGGCTGTGACGATTCCCAAGAAAACGGCCGGCAGTCCTTCAAGGACGAACATCCAGCGCCATCCTGCCCAACCAAGCCAGTCCAATTGCAGAATCAGGGCTGAAATCGGTGCTCCAATAACAATCGCCGCCGGCGCAGCCATGGTGAAGCCCGCCATCGCGCGCGAACGGTCCTCCTTCGCAAACCAATGGGCTAAGTAGACGACGATTCCAGGGAAAAAGCCGCCCTCGGCAACGCCTAGGAGGCAACGAGCGATGTAGAACTGATTCGCCGTGTGTACGAAGCCCACCAGGACTGTACACAGGCCCCACGAAATCATGATGCGCGCCATCCAGATGCGCGCACTCCATTTCTCCACGATGAGAGCTCCCGGAATCTCCAGCAAGATGTATCCGAGATAGAAGATGCCCGCCCCAAAACCAAAGACGGCCTCGGAGAATCCCAAATCGGCCGACATGGGCAGCTTCGCAAAAGCCACGTTGGCCCGGTCGAGATAACTGATGATGTACAACACGAAGAGAAAAGGTAACAGTCGTCTGAAGATCTTTCGCCGTGTGCAACCAGCCACCGATGCGTCGATCGCCTTCGAGGACAGGATGGAGACGGCTTGGTCGGACATGAGTCAGCTCCCTTTCAATTGAGTTTGGAGGCCAGCGGGTGCGGGCATACAGGCAGCCGGGTAGCCTTGGAATATACCTGAACCCACCGATCGCGGCCGCAGGAGCCACGGTGGGTAGGCCGCCCTGTTCGCCGTTTCCGCGACAAGTCGTCAGCCCGGCAGCTGGTAAGCCGGGGCGGGAATCCAGCGCCCGGATTCCTGGCTCACGTGGCGTGTGGCCGCGTTGAGCGAGCGTTGCTGGCAAACCCGATCGCTCGTGCCCTCAACCAAGTTTCAGGACGCGTCTCAGAACATCGCCAGCCCGCCGCAGATGTTGAACGCCTGGCCTGTAATTCCCGAAGACCCTTCCCCGGCCAGCAATACAGCCATGGGCACAATCTCTTCTGGCTCCAGCCGCCTGCCGATCGGTGTGATCCTGGACTCCAGTTCTTGCAGTGTGATGCCCAGGCGCTGCGCGTCGTGACGAATCCGTTGATCGTTCATGGCACTGCGCACGGGGCCTGGGCAGATGGCATTGACCGTAATGCCCGAGCTGGCGACCTCGGTTGCCAGCGCCCGCGTCAAACCAAGCAGCCCGTGCTTCGAAGCGCTGTAAGCCGCGCCATGGACCAATCCGATCTTGCCGGCGACGGAGGCGATGTTGATGATTCTTCCGCGGCGCTTTTCGAGGAAGATCGGAAGGACGGCTTTGGACAGAAGGTACGGGGCTGTGAGGTTCAATTGAAGGGTCAAGTTCCAG
Organism: Acidimicrobiia bacterium; assembly: GCA_016871215.1. Classification (GTDB taxonomy): domain Bacteria; phylum Acidobacteriota; class Terriglobia; order Versatilivoradales; family Versatilivoraceae; genus VFZK01. The sequence goes on from VFZK01000004.1 coordinate 2,451, forward strand.
TAGTCGTCATCGAATTCCTTCACTGGGCGCGGGCTTTGGGCAGTTCCAATGCCGGCGTTATTGACCAGGATATCCAGTCCACCCAGCGTCTCCACCACCGCAGCGACCAGCCTGGCGGGAACGTTGGCGTCCGTCAGATCGGCCGGGAAAGCGACCGCTTGTCCTCCAAAGGCCTTGACTTCCGTGACGACAGAGTCGAGCTCCTCGCGCGTCCGCGACGCGGCTGCGATCGAGGCTCCTTCCTTTGCGTATCCCAGCGCGATAGCCCGGCCGATCCCTCGGCCAGCACCGGTGATCAGAGCGACTTTGCCTTCCAGCTGGCGGTTCGTCATCGATTCCCTCTCCCGTTCTCCTTCACTTCCACGCGGATTAGACGGATGGTGGGGTTTCCGATGTTGTTCACCGAGTGGGTCTCCGGACCCGTCCAGAAGACCTGCTGGGCTGCGCTTCTGCCCTCGGTGAGCGCTCCACTGAAGCCGAGTTCCTGCAGAGAGCCATCGGGCAGTCTGAAAGCGAGCCTTTCCACCCTGCAAGACGACGATCACGCTTTGCCGATGCCGGTGCATCGGTTCGAACTGGCCCGGAGCCACTTGAACGTCCAGCACTCGAACGCGATCATTTTCGACGAGCAGCCGATGAAACCCAGGTGCCGCAACCAGCGGATCGAGCGGGTCGGGCGTTTTCTCGCGATGAGCCGCAGGCTTGGCTCCAACCGAACCGGCGGTCTCTGGCCCCTTGAGCTCGACCACAATTCCCGAGAATCGGGTTTTGCTGACGTTCACCGGCTCGTGTGGGTCGCTGCTGGCGGTGAAACTGACAACCGCGTTCTGGCTCGCCTTCGTGGGAACCTCTTCGTTGGGAGCTCAACCCGCTGCTGGGGTGCTGAAGAACCAGCGCCCCACCGCTCCAAGACAATAGCTCACCGCGTACGTTCTGGGGCAGCCGCCTCCCGCGCGACGCTGGCACCGAAGACCGGTTGCGTCAATGCTCCTGGCTGAGCCCGAGACTGGCCTGAACCACACGTTGAGTGCATTTCAGCGCGCGCTCAGCCACCAGATGTAGATCGGCAGCGTAGTCTGCGCTTTTGATGCACTCCACATGCCAGTAGCCGTCAAAGCCCTTGCGCGCCAGGATTTGAACGAAGTCTTTCAGAGGCAATTCGCCTTCGCCCGGCATGAGCCGGTTCAGCTCGAGCGCAGGATCACTCAGGTCCGCCGGTGCATCTGCCAGGTGGACGACCTGCACTTTCTCCAGGGGAAAACCCTCCAGGTCTGCCAGGGTCGAGGATCCGGCAAACAGGTGGTAGCTGTCGATGGCCACGCCACCGTTTCTTGCGCCAGCCATTTCGAGCAGCTCGAGAACGGCCTGGAGGTGGCTGACTTGTGCAGACACGCCAACGAACTCGAGCGCCAGCGTCATGCCTTTGTGTTCAGCGTACTGGCAGAGTTCACGAAACCGGGCAGCCGCCTGGCGCAGGTCGCCTCGGTCGAAAGGTCCCAACAGGTAGGCTCCCTGGCAGCCTGCTTGGGAAGCGAGGTCGAGCGACGACTTCGCTAGAGCCATTGCTCTCTTCAAGGTGTCTCCGTCCGAGAAGGCCCAACCCTCCGCGACGAAGCCATATGCTGTCAACGGAAGGGCAAGACTGGAAGAAACCGTCCGAAGCTGGGCCAAATCGCCCCGCTCCTGGTAGTAGGCAACCAGGTCCCACCAGCTCGTACCCACTCCGTCATAGCCCAGCGACTTCACCAGGCGCATTTTGCCTTCAAGTGGACTACTGGTGGCTGTCAGGCCGTTCATGATCCAAGGGTAGTACCAACCGATGACCCGGTGATCCAGGATCGAGTACTTAGGCTTCGTCATGCGTTCCGTCCCCATAGGCTACAGTCTTGAAGTGCAATCCTCTTCCCGCAGGCGCCACGACGAAGAGAGGTCGCTCTCACCCTCTTTGCCGATCGGACGAAAAATCTTCCTGGCTCAGATCAGGAGTATGTCCTTTCAAGGTCCATCCGCCGTCAACTTGGAGAATCTGTCCAGTCACATAAGCTGCGCGGTCAGAGGCCAGAAATGCGACCGCTCCGACCATGTCCTCCGGCTGGGCAACTCGCTTCATGGGGACGACGCGTCCCCAGTTCTGGTCGTAGTGCGGATCGTACTGCTGATTTCTCTCCGTGCTGGTCGGCGCCGGCGAGATGCAGTTGACACGAACCACGGGCGCCAGCTCAAGTGCGAGCTGGCGCGTCAAGGCCTCGATGCCCCCTTTCGACATGGTATAAGCCGAATGGAATGGCACCATGAGTCTCGCCGCGCACGAGCTGACGTTGACGATCGCACCACTTCCGGAACGCTTCATCTGTCGAACGGCGGAAGCGGAAGCGAAGAATGTCCCTTTAAGATTCGTATTGACCACATCGAACCAGTCCTCTTCGGTGACTTCTTCGAAGGGACCGAAGCGCGTGCGGGCTGCATTGTTGACGAGCACATCGATTCTCCCGTGTGCACGCGCCACCTGCGAGATCATTTCTTCCACTTGCTCTCGCTCGCCAATATCAGCCTGGACCATCAGCGCCGAGTTCCCCATCGCCTCGATTGCCCGGCAGGTCGCTTCCGCGCCTGTCCTGTCGGTCTTGTAGTTGATCGCAACCAAAGCCCCTTCCCGAGCTAAACCGACAGCCAAGGCTTTGCCGATTCCCTTGCTGGCTCCGGTCACGAGAGCCACTTTGCCTTTCAACAACATTCCTCAACCTCCCGACGTCGAGTGGTGCAGTAGTTTGCAACGTTGTTCGACCAGGATGCCTGGATGCCGGCTTTCGCGAGGATCACCGCAGCTACTCGTTCTCGGGAACATCAACCCAGGAACGTCATGCCCGCGAAAGCGGGCATCCAGCAATTCCGCTGCACGCAGAGCCGGCGTGCGGCAGACCGAAGCGATGCGTGCGCGCAGCAACTTTCGGCATCTGAATTCGCTTCACCTCTCCCCAGCTTAGCGCACGGCAATCGCCTTGGTACGCTTCAGTTCTACGGTCCGATAGCCTCCGGTCGACCTGAAGTGGAGGCAGAGCCCTGCAAACACGACAGCCAGAACGGCCGGCACCAGGGAGATCCAGCGATAGGTCATCACTGCTGAATAGGTTCGGGCATCATGGACAGTCTGTTTTTCCAACGAGTCGGAGAGGCTCAAGACTTTTCTGTCATCGATTTCCTGTCTTCCGTCTTTCAGCACTTTCTGAACTGTGGCAGGAGATCGTTCTCCGATCCGGACAAGCGCGTAATGGTCTTGCATCATCCCCATGATGGGAACCATCAGGAATCCGGCGGACACGATGCCTGCCCCGCCCATCAGGCCGAGTGCGAATGCGCCTCCCTCAGGGAACCGCTCAGAGGTGATGCCCAGCATGCAAGGCCAGAAAAACGTCTTGCCGACGCCGAACAGCGTTGCTGCAGCAAATACGACGGCGGCGGAAGTCGCATGGCTCAGCCAGAAAAGCCCCAGCGCCGCCAGGATCGACGAGAACGTCAACAAGCCGATCGGCGACATCCATCGGACCAGGATGCCTGAAAAGAATTGCCTGAGCACGAACATGAGGCCTGCGGTGTACACAAGAACCAGGACGCCTTGAATTCCGACCAGGTTCTGAAGCAGGTTTCCGATCCAGTTGTCGGGACCCAGCTCCGTCGCCGTGGTCAGGAACATGAGGAAAAGCAGAAGAAGAAAGACCGGCCTTCGCAACACAGCAAACGTCTGCTTCGAACCGATGCCGGCCGCCACGCTCTCGGTCTTCGGGAAGGCTTGCCCGAAGAGCAGAAATCCGTAAGCCAATATGGGTGGCAGCACAAACCCCATCTTCAGCTTCCAGCCAAGGCTGATCGAAGCGGCTGCGGCTGCAGGCCCATCTAAGTTCAGGAGCCGCGTCAAACCGTAGGCCAGAAGCCCTCCGCCAATCAGACCGATCGGCCACCAGGCATGCAGGATGTTGAGTCGCCTCGTTCGATCGTGCGGATACAGTGCCACAGCCAGAGGATTGGTCACCGCTTCAATCGTTCCTTGCGCCAGGCCCATCAGCAGGGTCCCGAAGAACAACGTCCAGAACTCGCCCGCCAGCAGCGTCAACCCTACTCCACCGACATGCCCAAAGAAGGCGAACGCCATCAACCGGCCCATGCCCAGTTTGTCGATCAGGATTCCTCCCAGCACAATCGTGATCGCAAATCCCCACAAACCGGAGCCCGCAATCTGGCCGATTTCCGTGTCCGTCAGCCCGAGGTCGGCCTTGAGCGCTGGAATAATGTCGGCGCGCACAGAAAAAGCCAAAGCCGTCGCCGCGATCGCCAGACAACTTGCACTGAACAAGCGGGAAGCATTCATCGAGAATGACCTCGGCGCACTTCGTCGCAATCGGTTGCTACTTCTTCTTGACAGGGTCGACTGCGTTGGAGGATTTGCTGGTCTTGCGCGGGCGATCTTTTAGCTCGATAGCGAAAGCGCGGATTTCCGTATTCCCCACGTTTTCCGAAGCGTGAGTAATCGGCTCGGTCCACGACCAGGCACTAGCCTGGCCGTCTGCGAGGCGGGCTTCACCGTCAGCCCCCAGGAATTTCCCTTTGAAATCGGACAGGGTCAGTGTGAGGTGGGCGGGATGGGAATGCAGCGGCAACTTCTCGCCCGGCTTCATGCGAACTTCCAGCACGCGAAGCCGGTCATTCTCAAACACGACCTTGACATTCTTCGGCGCGACTTTTGCCGGATCCTGGCCAAGAACTTGCCCGCAAGCAAACAGTGGCCCCAGCAGAGCGAACGCTCCAAATCTAAGCCTACGCGATTGATGTTTCATAATCGTTCTCCCTCGCTGCCCTGCGCGAACCGGCGAGCCTTTGACCAGTGCCAGCAGCCAGGTTGCACGCGCGAGCTTCAGTTCAGTTTCAAACTTGAGGCCTCAGGTCACTGCCAGGTCGCTCCGCCGCCCATTCCCGCGGCTTGTTACTGCCTCGGGGCGGGAAGGCGGTTTGTCCTTAGGAGCTGCTGCCCTGGCTCGCGAGCGACTCGCTCGAGCTCGAGAGCCAGCGCCACGGAAAACGGCTCGATATAGGGCAACGACAACAGATAGGCAATCAAGTTCTCCATATCGCGAGGCGCCAGGTCGTAGGCCGGCATCATGGTCTCCGCCAGATGCTGTTCCGGGTGCCGGATCTGTGCTTCGATCCATTCTCGCGTTCGACGCTTGCTGAGGCCGTTGAGCGCAGGCCCCACCTTCATCCCTTCTCTATTGGCAGTATGGCAATTGCTGCACTGATGAACCTGATAGAGGATCGCTCCCTGCACGACATTGTCAGGTGCAGACTCCAATGCTTGAGCGTTTTTGGGCGTGAGCTTCAAGAGAAAAGCCCCCAGGGCCCCCAGCTGCCCGTCGCTCAACTGAATAGGCGGCATTGAAGTGCCCGGAACTAATGAGGAAGGGTTCTTGAAGTGTTCGATCATCCAAGCGCCTGAGCGGCGAATCGCCGTCGTCGTCAAGTTGGGCCCGACTTTGGGCTCGCCTGCCGCCAGGTTGTGGCACGTATTACACTTTTCCTCGCGATAAAACCCGATGCCGGCCAGCTCGACCGACGAGAGCTGCTGCCAGTCAAGAACTGTGCTCTCCTGGGCTTCGGGCAGCGCTTGGGACGGAGGTGCAGTAACAAGTGCCGTCACGGTCAGCCCAGTCCATCCGATTGCCGCCAGGACGACTACCCCGATCGCTACGGTCCGCTGTGTCAGGCGCCGAATCTCGCCACGATCGAAAAAAGGGACCAACAAAAGCGCCAGCACGGCGAGCCCAGGAAGGATGACGCTGCCGACAATTTCCAGCGGTCCCTCGAAGACTTTCAGCATTTGAAACAGGAACAGGAAGTACCAGTCCGGCCTCGGGATGTACGCCGTGTCCGTGGGATCCGCCAAGTTCTCCAACGGAACTTTGGCGGCAATCGCCAGAATCAGCAGCACAACGAAAGCGGCGAAAATCGCCACGGTGTCTTTGAACACTTGCTCCGGATAAAACTTTTTCGTTGCGCTCCCATCCAGAGGACCAGGAGCCACGCCATGTTTTCGAACGAGGTAGACATGCAGCACGATCAAGAGCGTGGTGAGCGCGGGTAGCAAGAGCACATGCAACGAGAAGAAGCGCGCGAACGTCACGACGCCGATGCTGCCGTCGCCGCCCAACAACCGGGTCAGGTAGGGCCCCACCAGCGGTGCTTTTCCCGCAATCTGAGTCGCAACTACCGTTCCCCAATATGCCCGGTTATCCCAAGGCAAGAGGTAGCCCGTCAATCCGAATCCCAGCGTCAGCAGCAACAATGTGACGCCCACCATCCAGGTCGCCTCACGAGGACGCTTGTAGGCGCCGTAGACGAACACCTGCGTCATGTGGAGGACGACCACAACAATCATCAGACTGGCGCCCCAGTGGTGGAAACCTCGAATCAGGGCTCCAGCGGTCAGTTCGTTTACGATGTATTTGAGGCTGTTGTAAGCTTCGCCGGGAGTCGGGGCATAGTTAAATGCCAAGAGCAAGCCGGTAAAGGCTTGGAGGAGAAATAGGAACAAAGCGACACTGCCAAGCACCTGATGCCAGCCACTCGAGGCTGGAATATCTTCGTAAAGGAAGTCCTTTATGGCGCTTTCCAGGCCTGTTCGGTTTTCGATCCAATCGATGAGTCGCGCCTTGAAGTCTCTGGCAGACAACGCTCCCCCCATTCATCGGGTTCCGTCAAAGTTGTGAGTCCCTGAACCCTCTTTCAGGGCCGGACTGCTGAACAGCAGCGCGAGCCGAACCGGTAGCCCCCATTCTCCAGGTCCCGGCCTCGACCCAAGAACTCACGACACTTTGATAGGATCCTGCGCTCGGTGCTATTCAATCTTGACAATTTTGGATTTGCCGCCTTCATCGCTAACGGTCACTTTGACGCGGAGATCTTTTTCCTTCTGCGAAATCTCCAGCCAGCTCTCGGCAAGCTTCTTTTCCTCTGCATCCAACCGCAGCACTTCTTCCCCGGCCAACACACCGTATCCAGATTCTCTCCCACAAGCCAGCACACAGGCTCGCGAGTGGTCGGCAAGCTTGTCGGGCTGGGACTCGCGGTAATAGGTCAAACACTTCAGATCGACGAGGAATCCTTCGACTGTGCGTGTGTCAGCCCGCGCCAGCAGGCTCGCTCCAGCAACCAGCAGTGAAGCTATTGAAATAGATCGCATGAGGACCTCCTGTCCAGCTGGGTTCCCGCGAGACTGTAGCGACACGACAGTGGAATCGACTCGCGATCGGGTGAGCGCTGGCTCTTCTCTCCAAGCCCTCAGGGCGAGCGCGCGATCAGCGCCGCGGCGTTGCTCTATGGACAACTCAGTTGCGAGAGAGCCATTATTCTTTCCGGTCTAGTGGCTGTCAAGCAGATCTTTCCCGCTGTTCCTGCTGGGTTGCCCATTCCCAGAAGTCGCTTTGACGCCAGCTATACCTTGGCCGAAATCCGAGCAAATGGGTCGCTCTTTGATGGGAAACCAATGAAGCGTAGCCCTCGATAGGGGCTCGCGAGGCAACATTGGGATAGTGGTTGGCGATCAGGATGGGGTTTGCTACCAGGGAACACGTGTCGTCTCCGTTAATGCAGAAGACTTCGTGGAGGAGTTGCTGGTCTTCGACAGCCAACCGGAAGGCCTGCGCCGCGTCTCTTGCATCCGTCACGGCCCACAAGTTGTTGCGTGGCGACGGGGGTCCCGGGACCGGCCAATGCTGCTCTCCGTCGCGAATGGTTCGGAGATAGCGCTGCGTCCACAGTTGTTCGATCGTCAACCCTCGGGCCCAGCCCGATTGTACCGACTGGCTGGCGCCTTCACGATCGAGATACCAATTGTGGTTGATTCGCAAACAGAGAGTCCGAATTCCATAGGCTTGCGAGTAGCTCTTGCATGCCAGCTCGGCCAGAAGTTTGCTCAGACCGTACTCGTCCTGTGGCTCGCACGGATGCTGCTCGTCCACAGGGAAGTACTGCGGAACCATGGGCGACTTCTGAAAAGTAAACCCCAGGACGGCCGCAGACGATGCGAAAACGACCTTTCCAATGCCTGCCTGCCGGGCTGCCTCTAGGACGTTGATAGTCCCCCCAGATTGACCGCGACGGTTTGTTGAGGACTCGCTCTGTTAGGGCCTGGTACGGCAGCCAAATGAATGATCGCTTCCTGTGCGACACAGGCCCGAAGCAGACCATCAAAATCGGCCACGTCTCCCAGGCAAACATTTCCGATTGGTTTGGCAGGAGGTGTACGGCAGTAGCAGATCACCTGATGTCCCGCCGCGATCAGGTCGCGGAGGATGTAACCTCCTAGCGTTCCGCTGCCGCCTGTAACAAGGATCCGCATGTCGATTTCAATACGCCGGGAGATCAGCCCGGCCAGCGGTGAAATCCCGCGCCGTTCCCCATGATGTCCAAACTCTAGCGAGCAGCTTCACAGCGCCGAGCGGCTCTCTCCGTTCGATCCCCGCGAAGCCCGCCCCAAGCGAAAGCGCCGGGCGTCAACCCAGCTCCCCGTTTGGAGATTGCCGCTCTCGCTGGAATGACGGCAATATGAACTTCGTCGCCACCAAGTAGGACTAGAATCTCTGAATTCTGGCCCTGGGGGTAAAACCGCTCGGCTGCTCTCCATGAATCCACCACTGTCGTGGCGCGCGACGGACGAGCTACCGGGCGTAGACGGGCTCCTGGCCGGCTTTCCATTTGATGTTGCAACCGAGGCTGGGACGCTGAACGCTTGAGACCGGCTTGCCAGCCAGGACAGCTTCGAGTGCGGCGCGGAGGTCGCGGCCGGTCACTGGAATGTCGTTGCCGGGACGGCTGTCGTCGAGCTGGCCTCGATAGACCAGCTTTCGGTCTCGATCGAAAAGGAAGAAGTCCGGAGTGCAGGCAGCGGAGTAGGCTTTGGCCGTCGTCTGGCTTTCATCGTAACAAATCGAGTAGGCGAACTCGGCGGCCATTTCCTTAAGCTTTACAGGGCTATCTTCAGGGTAGTTGACGGCGTCGTTCGCGCAAACAGCCACGATTCCCAACGAAGTACCCGCGAAATCCCGACCCAGTTTTGCCAGTTCATGTTTGACATGCTGTACATAGGGACAATGGCGGCTAAGGAAAATAACCAGGAGAGCCGTCTTTTCGCGAAAGGACCCGAGACTGACCGATTGCCCGGTCACAACGTCTGGCAAGGAGAAAGCCGCGGCTTCGGTACCCAAGGGCAACATCGTCGACGGAGTGAGTGCCATAATCTTACCTCCCGATCGCAGAATGCGATGGCTTCACTTTGCCGGGATCTTTCGATGTTCGAGTTTGCTGCAGATACGGCGACAGGTTGCGCTCAGCAGGCCGACATCGTGCCCGATGGCGACAAACTGAAACCCTTCGCCGAATCGCCGGTTAGCTTCGTCGGCGTCCGCAGCCACCAATCCCGCAGCCATGCCGGCGCGCCGGGCGCCAGCCAGCGCTTTCGAGATCGCTTGCTGAACCTGAGGATGCTGAGGCTGCCCCAGCAACCCCATGCTGGCAGACAAGTCATTCGCCCCGACGAACACGACGTCGATCCCTTCCACCTTGAGAATCGACTCCAGGTTCTCCAGGGCCTCCACATGTTCGATCTGAACGATCACCAACTGCTGGGCGTTCGCATTCTGAAGATAGTCGTCGAACCATGCGCCGAATCCGGCGGCGCGTTGGCATCCAATCCCGCGAATGCCCTGGGGCGGATATCGGACCGCCCGCACGGCCGCTGCCGCCTGGTCTGCCGTATTGACCTGAGGAAACATGACGCCCGTCGGGCCGCACTCCAACACCTGCTTGACGATCACGGGCTCGTTCCAGGGCACCCGAATGATCGAGGCTGCTGGCGTGGCCGCGAGCACTTGCGTCAAAGTCTGCGCCGTTTCGAGGCCGACGATCCCATGCTCCATGTCAATCACCAGCCAATCGAATCCGCCAAGTCCCATCACCTCGGCGACCGTGGGATGGGCCACCGACAGCCAGCTTCCGGAAGTTGTTTCTCCCGCCTTCAGCCTTCGCTTCAGCGCGTTTTCCTTCACCCGATCACCCCTCTAATTTCGCCCAGTAGGCGACGCCAGGCTTCTCCTTGATCAGAACTTGATTCAACAGACTGATGGCCTTTCGCAAACCTTCATCTGCCGACATCAAGCTGTCTTCATGTTCGATGCTGACGGCTCCATCATAGCCGGCCATGCGCAATTGCGTGATGATGTGGTTCCAGGCAATCTGGTCGTGGCCGTAGCCAACCGTCCGGAAAATCCAGGCCCGGCGGCTCTCCTGCGTCAGGTCTTTCCAGTCGATGATGCCGTCGATGGCCGTGACGTAGGGGTTCACTGCCGAGTCCTTGGCGTGAAAGTGATAGATGGCTGGTCCCAGCCGCCGGATCACGGCGCCAATATCAGCGCCCTGCCAAAATAGGTGGCTCGGATCGAGGTTAGCTCCAATCGCATCTCCCACGGCGTCCCGCAGGCGGAGCAGGGTCTCAACGTTATACACGACGTTGTTTGGAACCATTTCCAAACCGACTCGCACTCCGTGATCGCTCGCGATGGCCGCCGCTCTCTTCCAGTAGGGGATGACGCGCTCGTTCCACTGCCATTCCAATGGATAGAGGAAGTCTTCGGCTGGAAAAGGGCAGGTAATCCAATTCGGCAGACGAGCCTCCGCGTGGCTTCCAGGGCATCCGCTCAGCGTGTTCACTTGGGTGACGCCAAGCTGTTGAGCCAACTTGCAACTTCGAGCGAACTCGTCGTGATGTTTGTCGGCGATCTTTGGGTCCGGGTGGATCGGATTGCCGTGGCAACTCAGTGCGCTGATCTCGAACCCACGATCGGCAACGGCTTTCTTCAGCTGCTCGACGCGCGAGTTGTCCGCGAGCAGTTCCTCCGTTGGGCAGTGAGTCGACTTCACGTACCCGCCCGACCCCAGTTCGACGGTCTCAACGCCCAGGGAGCGCAGATAGTCCAGAGTCTCCTCGAAAGGCTTTGAGCCGAACAAGAGAGTGAAAACGCCGAGTTTCATTGGCGACCTCCAAACCTCCAAGCGCGCACGAGCTACGCCAGAACCTCGGGATTGACACAGAACCGTGGACGCTCGCCCCTCAGCACCGAAACCATGTCGGCCGCCATGGATCGATAGATTCGCTCCATCGCAAGATCGCTGACGCCCAGCATGTGCGGCGCGCACAACAAGCGAGAATCCTTAAAAAGGCGGTGCGTGTGGTCGGGAGGCTCGGTTGGGAAAACGTCCAGGCCTACCGCACTCAGTTGACCACTTTCCAGCGCATCGGCCAGCACATCGAGGCTCTCGATCACGCCGCCACGCGCCGTGTTGATGAGGATGGCGCCGCGTTTCATCCGGGCAATGCGTTCACGGTTGATCAGCCCGCGAGTGTCTTCGCTGAGTGGCATGTGGAGCGAGACGTAGTCAGACCGCGCGAGCAACTCGTCCAAGCTGGCCATTTCGACTCCGAGCGCTTTTCCGCGTTCGGCGGAAACCAGTGGATCATAGCCGAGAATCTTCATCTCGAACGCTTGAGCCAGACGCGCGAGGCCGCTTCCGATGCGCCCCAGCCCCACAATGCCCAAGGTGTGCTCGGTCATGTCGCCGGTCGAGTATTCGTAGCGGCGCTGCCATTGTCCCTGCCTGACCAGACTGTCGCCGAACGGGATCTTCTTGACGATCGCCAGCAGCAGGGCGATCGCGCCTTCGGCCACCGCAAAGCCGCTCACCGGAGCGATGACAACCGGAATCCTTCTAGCAGTTGCGGCAGCGATGTCAACGGTGTCGTAGCCGGCGCCTGGACGCCCGATGACGCGCAGCTCCGGAGCCGCCTCGATGAGGCTCCGGTCGATCTTGGCTTCTACGCCGCGGGCTACAATGGCGATGGTGCCAGTCAACTGGGTGAGCAGGCTGTCTGCATCCGGCTTGGGAGAAATCTCGACAGGAGCAATCTGTTCAAGAATCTGGATGGGCGTGAGGCTAATCGGTGCAGTGGCGAGAATCCGTTGCTTTGGCATGAAATCGACCCCTCATGATCCTGGGAAACTCTTTCGATCGAAAGCGCTCATCACTCGGGCAGCTCATGCCCATCGCATCACTCGACCCGGGTCACCTGATACAAGGGCGGCAACCCTTGCTCAATGCGCTCGAGATTCTCCACCACGGCTTCGGCCCGGCGGCGCGACGTGCCGAAGGTGACTCCTGCGACGTGCGGGGTTGCAAAAACATTGGGAAGCTTCAAGAGGGAATGTTCGGGATCGATCGGTTCTTTCGCAAACACATCGAGGCCTGCCCCTCGCAGCCGGCCTTCCTGCAAGGCTCGCAGCAGCGCCGCTTCATCCACAATGCCGCCCCGGGCTACATTGATGAGCACGGCCGTTGGCTTCATGAGTTTGAATGCCCCATCGTCGAGCATGTGGCGCGTGCTGGACGTGAGTGGCATGTGGATGGAAATGTAGTCAGCTTCTGACAGCAGGTGTGGGAGATGAGCGGGCGTTCCGAAGAACTCGACTCCACACTGGGCGCGGAGCTGCTCCGGAATCTCGAGCAGGTCAATCGCGAGGACCCGCATACCCAGGGCTTTCGCGCGGCGGGCCAGCTCCCGACCGCTGGCGCCCAGTCCCAGAAGCGCCAGCGTCTTCCCGTTGAGTTCCTCATTGATGGGATCGCAGATCACCCTTCGACGAATGGTTGCCTGGCTTTCGAACAGCCGCTTCGCGAAAACAAGCATCAAGAACAAGGCATGTTCGGCGAGCGCGATCGAGCTGAACTGTCCCGGAGTGTTCGCGAGTGGAATCCCGTTCGCCAGAATCGTTGCGACATCGGTATGATCGAGTCCGGTGCCCAAAACCTGCCATAGTCGAACACCTGCTTTGCGACCTGCTTCGATCAGTTCACGTGTTGCGTGCATGCCACCTTGGTCCACCACCACGGAGACTTCCTTCATCTGCTCCTCGATGGATCCCTTCGGGTCGTACAGCTGGATCGACCAGCGGCCCCTTGCCAGCTCGATCACATCGTCATGCCAGGGATGAAGCATGCCCGGCGTTCCTAGAAACAAAACCCTCATGTCCGTCGCTCCCCAGAAACTCTCGCGGAAGAACGTCTATATCGATGCAAGATCACACTGTACACAACCCGCGCCCAGCGCAGGTCAGCTCGCGGCCCCTCACCTCCCGCCGCGCCAGCCTCACTTGTACCCCTCCACTGCCGGAGCATCCCGCTTGAAGGCGCTCAGTCCCGCGCGAACGGCGTCGGCCAGCAGCATGTAGTCTGTGCTGTAGCTGATCATGCGGAATCCTTGTTGCTGGCGTTTCTCCATCTGCTCAGGCGTCATCGCATGAATGCCGATAGCCACGTTCGTTTTCTGGCTTGCCGCCAGCATGCGCTGGGTGACAGCTTCGACTTCGGCGTGAGGCTGCTTCATCGGGTCCAGACCCAAAGAAAGGCACAGATCGAACGGACCCAGGAATAGAGCGTCAACGCCTGGAACTGCCGCGATCGCCTCAAGGTTCTCAGCAGCCTCGCGCGTCTCAACGATCAAAACGACCAGCAGGTTCTCGTTGGCACGATAGAAGTAATCCTTGCTATCGAACATGTAGTGCGCCGCCCGAAGGGGTCCGAATCCCCGCGTACCCGCAGGTGGATACCGCGTCGCCGCGACGATCGCCCGAGCTTCCTCGGCCGTTCTGACAAGAGGAGCCACAATACCCATCGCGCCAATGTCGAGGGCACGCTGAATGAACACGGGATCGCCAGAGGGTAGCCGAACCAGAGGGATGACTTCTGTTCCCTTCAATGCCATCAGCATGTGTTCGACCTGGCTGGAGTCCAGAGCACTGTGCTCGGTTTCAACCACGAGCCAGTCGAATCCGGCATGCGACATGAGTTCCGCCACGTTTGGGCTTCCCAGCCCCATGAAACAACCGACCGTGGGCGTTCCCGCTCTTAGCTTCTCTCGAACCCAATTGGTTCTCATATGGCTCCTAGCTGTGGACTGAAAAGCGTTGCTATATATGAAACATGCCTTCCCGTTGTCAAATAAATTCTGTCGGCTACACCAGCCGGTTCCCCACGGCCGCGGCACGGCTAGGCGACTGAAAAGCTCGGTGCAAGCCGAATCAGCAGGCCGCGCTAGTGAGGTTCCATCGGGACGCAACGACTCGTCGGACTTCGACCAAGCTCCAGCCACCAGATTTTCAGACCTGGACAGAATCTTTGATGTTGGCCGTTCGTGCGGGCAGGCAGCAGAATCTGGCGACGTGTGGGTTGCGGTACGTTTGGCAGGTTTCTAAAGCGTGTTCAGAAGTCGACCGGCTATTGGAAGCTAGCCGGCGGGCAGGACGGGTGGTGTGTTGAGCATTACATCCAACGCCGGCTCTTGAACCACAACCACATCGAAACCGGCACGAAGACAATCGACGCCAGGAGCAGCCCGAACGCCACGGGACTTTCGAAGGGCATGTGCCGAAAATTGACGCCGCCGAGCCCCGTCAGCACCGAAAGCGGCATAAAGATAGTGGCGATTAGCGTCAGCCGTTTCATGACCTCGTTGAGGCGCGTCGACGTTGCAGAATAGTAAGCGTCCAGCGCGTTTCCGAGCAGTTCCCGGTGGGTCTCGATCATCTCGTAGATACGGACGATGTGGTCGTACACATCTTGAAAGTAGAGGCTGAGGCGGCGGTCGATCAGGTCGTAGTGGCGGGTGGAGAGCGAGTTGAATACCTCGCGTTGCGGCCCGGTTGCCTTGCGCAGATGAATCAGCTCCTGCTTCAGCGAGAAGATCGACCTCATCACGGAGCTGCCGGGATCGGCCCCAATCTGTTCTTCCAACTCGTCAATCTGAGCCTCAAGATCGTCGAGCAACGGGAAATAGCTGTCAACCAGTTCGTCGCCAATCAGATAAAGAAAGAAATCGGGCCCTCTTTTGTAAGCTTCGGTTTCCCTTTCATACCGCTCGCGGGCCCGGGAGAGCGCTGGCAGCGGTTCGCGGTGCACGGTCACCAGATAATTGCTTCCAAGAAAGACGTGAAGCTCGTCGGCGAGGATTTCCTGTTTGTCCTTGTCGAACCGATGCGCGTAGAGACTAATGAAAAGATAACCATCGTAAACGTCGACCTTGGACCGCTGGCAAAAGTGGCTGCTGTCTTCAATACTGAGCGGATGAAATTCGAAGGTTCGCTGCAGGCGGCTCAGCTCCGCTTCGGTCGGTGCGATCAGGTCGACCCAGAAGAGCCCTCGCTTCTGCGCAACCAAGCGCTCGACATCGCGCTTGGCCGTCTCCAGAACCGGCGCACTTTCCAATTGAATTCGTGATGTGGGCATGACCGACCCGGTTTAGCAATGCAAATCGAAAAAACGGACCCAGCGATTCAGAGCTCGATGTCGCTTTTGCCAGCCTTCATCAAAGCGACGTTCACGCGGGCCACGAGCTCTCGAGGAGCGAAGGGCTTCACCATGTAATCGTTCGCGCCGCAGCTGAGTCCTTCCACGACGTCGGATTCCTGCCCCCGAGCGGTCAAGAGAATAATGATTGGGCCGGAGTCACCCATGCGAGATTTGATCTCGGTACAGGCCGAGAGGCCATCCAACTTAGGCATCATCACGTCCATCACCACCACGTCGGGTTTCTCGGCCACGGCACGTTCGACCGCCTCGAGACCGTTGGTCGCGGTGATGACTTCGAACCCCGCTTTCTGAAGCTTGGTCTCCACCAGGCCCAAAACATCGGGCTCATCGTCCACCGCGAGCACCCGAAAACCCATTGCGCTCCCTCGTTCGCAGGCCTCTTGTCAGCGTTTTTCGGTGACGCCTTTGATAAATCGCTCGATTTCGACGACCAGCGCTTCCAAATCGAGCGGTTTTCGAACCAGATCGTTTCCACCCACGGCCAGAACCTTGCTTACGGACTCGGTCGAGCTGGCCGTCATGGCGATGACAGGAATATCCACCGTTTCCGGGCGCCGGTTGAGCCGGCGTAAGACCTCGTAACCGTCCATATCGGGCGGTTCCAGATCCATCAGGATCAGGTCCGGCTGTTCCTTGCGCGCATGAACCAGCAGGTCGAGGCCATCCGAGGCGAAGATCAGCTGATAGCCGCGCTGCGACAGCACTTCCTCCAGTACCTGGCGCGCTTCCGGCTCAGAAGCATAGATCAAAATTCGCTGCCCTTCCCAAAGAATTCGCTCGACCACCTGCAGAAAACTGTCCTCGTCGATGGGCTTGTCCAGGATATCAGTCACTCCCAGTTTGCTCAACTGCTCTTCGTCCTGCGCCACCGAGACCACAACGATCGGAAGATCGGCCGTTTTCGGATTGGCGCGCAGGTTCTCGATCACCTCGATGCCGTTCATTCCGGGCATCTGGATATCCATGCTGATCAGGTCCGGCCGGTGTTTCACCGCTTGGGCAACGGCCTCTTCTCCACTGTGGGCAAGCCGAACGCGATAGCCGGCACGCTCGAGCTGCCGCCGAATCATGCGGGCGATGTCTTTTTCATCGTCCACGACCAAGATCGTCTTGGTGCTGCGCCGTAATGCTGTTCTGGGTCTTCGCACTACGGGCAACGGCTCTACCAGCGGCAGCGTGAAATGAAATGCCGCTCCTTTCCCCGGACGACTCTCCACCCAGATTTCTCCGCCATGCTTTTCGACGATCGACTTCGTGATTGCCAGCCCTAAGCCCGTTCCAGCGGTTTCGCTGGTGGCCGGATTCTTCGCACGAAAGAACTTCGTGAATAGCTTCTTCATGTCATCGCGCGAGAGGCCAACACCCGTATCGCTGACGGCAACCTCGAGGAACTCTCCGTCGGGGGCGGCAGCAATGCTGATGCCTCCGCTGGGCGTGTACTTGCAGGCGTTACTGACCAGATTGTTCAGGACCTGTGCGATCCGGTTGCGGTCGGCCTTAACCCAGGGCAGCCGGGATGGTATGGCCAGAGTCAGGCTCAGCCCGCGGCTTTCGATCTGTTTGCGGTGGACCGCGACGGTTTCCTGAATCACGTCTTCGACCGCAACGGGCTTCAGTTCCAAATCGATCTTACCTGCTTCGATCCGCGAAATGTCGAGCAGGTCATTCACCAACGCCACCAGCCGGTCAGTGTTCATCTCGACGATCTTCAGATAAGCCTTCTGTTCCTCGGTCAATTCGCCCGCATCCCCTTCGAGAATCAGATCGATGTATCCCTTGATCGGCGTCAGCGGCGTCCTCAACTCATGCGACACGACCGAGATGAACTCGCTCTTCAGGGCTTCGATCGCCGCCTGCTGGGTAATGTCGCGGAAGACGCTCACGAGACCGAACGGCTGGCCCTTCTCGTCGCGGATCTGGCTTACCAGAATGCTCAGCACCTTGTTGCGGAACTTCTTCACCAGTGGGGGAGACGGCTTGGCGTCCGAGGCGGCCTGGAGGATCTGTTCGAGCTCCGTCTTTTTGACAGGTAGCGTGGTGCCGCAGTCCTTGCCAATCGCGTCCTGCCGGTGGATATCGAGCATGCCTTCAGCTGCGGCGTTGACGAGCAGAATCCGGTGGTCGAGATCGGTGACAATGACGCCCTCTCCCATGCTGGCAAGTATCGTCTCCAGCCGGTTCTTCTCATAGCTGAGAGCGTTCATCTGGCGAGCCAGTTGCGTGCGGCTTTCGTGCAGCCGCTCTGCCATTTCGTTGGCGTCCTCGGTCAAGTCACCCAGCTCTTCCTTCAAGGCCTCGAACAGCTTGGCGTTCTCGATGGCGATGGCGCCGAGGTTGGCAATTGCCCTTACGAATCCGATCTCG
Source organism: Acidimicrobiia bacterium (assembly GCA_016871215.1). Taxonomy (GTDB): domain Bacteria; phylum Acidobacteriota; class Terriglobia; order Versatilivoradales; family Versatilivoraceae; genus VFZK01. The sequence continues at coordinate 20,277 of VFZK01000004.1, forward strand.
GCATCGCTGAACTCGTGCACGTCTTCCGTGTAAAGCCGCATCACACCGACCGGGTTATCGCGGAGCATCAACGGGATGACGAGAATGGAGCGGATGGACTCCGCTTTCGCTTCGTCTGGATACTGAAATCTCGGGTCGTTGGTAGCGTCGGGAATGATGCCGGTTTTGCCGAGCAGCGCCTCCTGGTCGATGCGGCTCTTCTCGACTTCCACGTTGCCCTTGCGCAGGTAGCCCTGGCTCAACCCATACGCGCCTCCCATCACAAGCAAGGACTTGTCGGCATTCAACAGGCGCAGCGAGCAGGCTTTCGACTTGGTGGCCTTCGCCGTACTCTTGGCCAGCAGGTCGAGCACCTGCGACAGATCGAGACTGGAGTTGATCGACCGTGCCACATCGTAGAGAGCAGAAGAGTAGTAACTTTCGGATTTCATGGTGAGAGCGGTCCAAGATCTGTCCGCCGGCTTTGGCAAGAGGCGACAGGCAAGTGAGCGTGAGGCACGCGGTGGCGCTTCTGCCCGTGAGTATACCTGCCGGCCGAACAGGGGACAAGCGCTGGCGGACCCAGGACTATTGCCCTCCTAGCCTCGTGGCCCTGCGTCAGTTCTTGGTTGATGGAGGGCTTTTCGGTTCTTTCCCCTGCTGGCTGACCCTCAGCGTCAGAATAACCTTCACCAGATCTTCGATGGGATTGAGCGTCATATTGAACGTTATGCCAAAGTCCTTGCGATTGATGTCCGAAAGCAACGCCTGTCGTTCTATCTGGGTGACGAACTTCTCGATGAGCGAGACTACCGACTGCGATAGCTTCGCGTTGTTCAGGGCCAACTCCCGTCGCCCTACGGGCTCCTTCCGCTGGCCCTGAACAATTCTCTGTTTGTCTGACTCCACGATGTTGTGACACTTCTGGGACTTCACGATGTTGTGACATTTGATAGCTAACGAAACTTCTGGATACTTTTCAGCGGCGAAAAAATTCTCCCCTCGAATCAGGTTCTCCTCCAACAGATTCCCCGTCTTGATGCTTGAGCTTTTCGCCTGAACCGCAAGCTGCAGTGCCTCCAAACGGGCTGGATCCAGCTCGATTTGCGCTTTCCAATCCTCGAATGCCGCTTCGATCGTTTTCAGCCGGCTTTTCACCAGAAACTTGATCCCGCTTCCTTCTTTCTCGACGCGATAGACCAGCGCGCTCCCGGGTCTGAGCGGCGCAGCGGGAAGAGACGCCGGCGTCCACACCTGCCAAAACGTCAGAACAGCAACCACCATCAGAGCTCTGGGCTTTAAGAGTGTTGCCTTTCGCATGGTTTCGACCTCAAGGGAAATCAAGCCATCCGACTAATCCAAGTCACGGCAGAATGGACAAGTCAATCAGGCGACCCGAGGCTTTGCCACCAGCGCCAAATTGCTGGTGCCGCCCACGTTTTTAGTGAAGCACGCAGTGCTTCAGGGTGTGGCTTTCATACTGGACATTTTTCGGGAGCCGGGGGCGATCAGAATAGGCGCATAGCGCTCGCAGGCCGCACTGGCGTGCGGCACTACAAGCACACAAACTCTAGCGGCAAGCTAGAAACTTGCCCGCGGATCAATCTGAAATACCCCCCGGATGGCGCCCGGCGGACGCCATCCGCCAACTAGGGTCATTACGCTGCCGTTGATGCCTTCGGCGACGATGCCAGGCCAATCCGCTCGATTGGCGTCCACGTACGCTTGCCCGTGAGAAACTGCCAGATGCCGCGAAGACGCCACACGGTATGAATTTGCCGGTACGGAAAATGTTCGAGAAAGCAAAAACAGATGAGACGCCCCAGATCGCGCCAATTGTTGTAGCGCCGATAGGTCATCTCCTCGATGAGCACCGAACCCATGGAAATGAGCGTCGAGAAGGCATACCCAAAAAGCAGAAACTGAAGGAAGAATTGCCGGCTCAGCAAGCCAAGGCTTGCCTCCAGTAGAATGCTGATCCAGCCCATGAACTCCAATGCCGGAGCAATCAGCTCGAAGAGCCACATATACGGAATCGCAATCCACCCGATGCGGCCATAGCGAGAGTTAAAGAGCATACAGCGATTATGCCAGAGGCACTCGGCAAGTCCATTGTGCCAGCGCGCGCGCTGGTTGCCCAGCGACTTGAAGGTCGAAGGCACTTCCGTCCAACAGACAGGGTCAGCCACAAAGTGGACGCGGTACTTTTGGTTCTGCTCGCGCAAGAGGCGGTGCATGCGCACGACTAAGTCCAAATCCTCTCCGATCGCTCCGTGGCGAAAGCCTCCAAGCTGCTTGCAGAGATCCGTCCTGAACACGCCGAAAGCGCCCGAAATGATCAGCAGCATGTCAAAGGCATTCCATCCTTCACGTCCGATCAGGAACGCACGGAGATACTCCTCCACTTGCATGATCTCCAGAAATCTCCAGGGCAGGCGCACAACCTCGACGCTGCCGTTACTGACGCTCGACCCATTAATCACGCGCACAATGCCGCCTGCAGCGACGACCCGGTCTGGGTCGTTCACCACCGGCGCCATGATGCGAAGCAGACCGTCGCTCTCCAGCATGCTGTCGGCGTCAACCACGCATACGTAAGGCTTCGAAGCCAGGTTCATGGCCGCGTTGATCGCGTCGGATTTGCTGCCACCGGCTTCTTTGTCGATCACAATCAACCGCCGTTCGGTCCGGCTGAGGTAAATGCCACGAACCGCTTTGGTCGGAATCTGCGGCAGGTATAGATAATCACTTGGGCTCAGCTGGAAATGTTCGATCAGCTGTGCCAGGGTCGCATCTTTCGAGCCATCGTTTGTGACGATGACTTCAAAATCTGGGTAGTCTAATCCCAGCAGAGAGCGCACCGATTCGACAATGGACCGCTCCTCGTTGTGGGCCGGCACTAACAGCGAAATGGGCGGGGTGAGTGGAGAACGCCTGACCCGGTCGAGCCAGGCCGTTTTCTGCCGCTTCCTCAAAATTCAACCTGCGAGCACATTCCAGCCAGGGCCTTTCTATCAGAACCCGGTGAATCATTTTCAGGAGGCGGGAAGAGCTGGGACTGTCCGGCTAGAGTCTCGCGTTTAAAAGTTGAGAAAGTACTGCTACCGTAGAGACGCAAGCGCTGCCTGATAGCCCAAAATGACCCTAGCAACCCCCATTTGTTACCCCAAGCGTTACCCAGCCGCAAAACTCGAAATTTTTAGACTTTCCAGGAAACGAATCAAGCCTTTTTCCCTATGTTTTGCCAGGAGTGATTCGAACTCTAGGACTTCTCCCTGAAAGACAGGAAACAGCCTTCGCAACGAACAGGTACCGGCGCCACCTGCTTGCCACTCTCTGCCGCTGCGTCGCATGGCAATCCCCCAACGTCGACGACAATGGATATGCACCCGGCGTTCATTGCGTTCATGCCACAGGTTCCAGGCGACACCAGAGGCTAGTGGTCAGGTCGCTCACAGGGAGAATCCTTCCGTTGCTACCGAAGCCACTGTCACCTATACTGAGCCACCGAGTCCCTGCCCGGTTCAACGCCTGTACAGAGTCCCCGGACCGAGCCGAAGTAGGGGTCACCAACCGGTGTGCCGGTTCGCCATGCCCGCGCAGGCGCGAATGCATGCATTCCGGCTCACGCTGCGGTTGGCCGGGACAACGCGGCGACCCTGGCGACCAGCGCCGGGCCAGCCGGGTTCTGAGGCAATCTTTCGGAGGAAGTTCCCATGCTGAAGCACTGGATTGTCCTGACTCTGGCGTTGTTGATCGTTTCCTACCTGTATTCCGGAATTCGAATTACCAGTCTTCCGGCCGCGCTAATCGCAGCGGCCGTCCTCGGAATCTTGAACGCTATCGTTCGGCCCGTGCTGCAGTTTTTCGCTTTGCCCATCACCTTCCTCACACTCGGTTTGTTCTACTTCGTCATCAACGGCTTGATGCTGTATGTGACTGCGTCCCTCGTCGAAGGCTTCGCCGTGCGTAGTTTCGGTGCAGCAATCCTGGGATCCATACTCGTCAGTGCCTTGAGCCTGATTCTCAACTTCGTCTTCAAATCTGCGCACAAGAGTTGAGAGGAGCAGTCACTCACCCTGCCTGGCCTGAGCTTCCTGAAGATGAGGGAGAAAAAGGAACTCCACTGAGGAGCTCGAGGCTCTTCCTTGCCGGGTGAGACACTTGGAGGCTTGGCCCACCCGGCTTGACCGTCGAAACCGCTTCCCGTAGGATCGCTTTGTCTCTTGCCAACTAGCTCGCTTGGAGGATTCATGGCGCCATCGACTCTCAACCTCAGAGTGCTTCTGATTCTGCTGGCCCCCACGCTGCTCCCGGCCCAGACGCGGTCTATCGGCTTCAATACCAAAGTTCTCGAAGAAATCATCGGTGTGAAGGGTACCGCGAACACGGAGGAGCGTGTGTTCAAGTTCACGTTTCCGCGCACCGACGTTCCAGTGACGATCGATGGCTGGGCTATGAAGCCATTCATGGGACTCACCTCCTGGGCCGCCTTTCGCAAAGGAGTCGAGAAGGAGTCGATGGTGATGGGAGACCTCGTTTTGTTCGAGGATGAAGTCAATCCCGTCCTGAGCGTGGCACTCGAGAATGGGCTCAGCGTGACGGCTCTTCACAACCACTTCTTCTACGACAAACCGAAAGTCTATTTCATGCATATCGGGGGCGACGGGGCATTTCAGACGTTCGCCAGGGCAGTCAGGAGAACGCAGGAAACGATTAAGCAAATCCGCTCGGTTCATCCGCAGCCTGTGGGAGGATTCGCCGGCCCGGCGCTTCCTGCCGACAGTTCGCTCGCCAGCCAAGAAATCGAAAAAATCCTCGGATACCCCAGCCAAACCCATTCGGGGATGGTCAAAGTTGTCATCGGCAGACGGGCTACCATGCCCTGCGGCTGCGATGCTGCCAAGGAAATGGGCGTTAACTCCTGGGCCGCCTTCGCGGGCGCGCCTGAGAACGCGTTTGTCGACGGAGACTTCTCGGTGTTGGAAAGCGAGCTGCAGGATGTGCTGAAGACGCTTCGCTCTGGGGGTATCAACATTGTCGCGATCCACCATCACATGACTGACGAAAAGCCACGCTATCTGTTTGTCCACTACTGGGGCAAAGGAGCGGTCGCTGAGCTGGCGAAGGTACTCCGGCGTACCCTGGACCAGACAAAACATGAGTGAGGGGCGACAGGAGCTCAGCAAGATGCCAGCTGGGTACTCCAAACGATCTCTCTTGGAAAAGCTCGGAATCAAGGCTGGCTTCCGTCTCAGCATCCTGAACGCTCCCGAGGCCTATGACGAGACCCTCGGAGAGCTGCCGCCTGGCGCTCGGCGGCTGACCAAACCTAAGGAGGGCATGGACTTCATCCAGCTGTTTGTGAAACACAGGTCAGAACTCGAGCGCACCTTCCCCGCCCTTAAGAAAGAACTCGCCGAGACCGGGATGTTGTGGATCTCTTGGCCAAAGGCCACGGCGAAGATCGACACCGACGTCAACGAAAACGTTGTCCGGGAAATAGGTCTCTCTCAGGGGATGGTAGATGTGAAGGTTTGCGCGGTAGACGAGGTCTGGTCGGGGCTAAAGTTCGTTCACCGGCTCGCAGACCGCCAACGCCTCGCCAAACGAGGAAAATAATTTTCGGCTTCGGAACAAGCAAGCAGCGCGCGCAACTCGCGACGGCGAACGTTACGCCACTTCAGGACGGATTTTCTGAGAATCCGCCCGTGACCTTCTGCTCAGCCAATTCCAGTGCCTGCTGGACCTGGGCGCTGTTCTTCCCGCCGGCCTGAACCGTGGTGCGTGTTCCGCCGCCTTTGCCTTCGATCAGCAGGCAGCACTCTGGCAGGATCAGGCGCAGATCTCCAGCCAGGCGGTCACTTTGGGCGAACAGCAAGGCCGCCTGAGCGCCAGTCGATCCGAGCAACGCCACGCAATCCCCCTGGCTCAGCAAGCCATGCGCCAGCGATTTCAGGAACTCCAGCTCTTCATCCTGGAAGATCTGTTTCACGATCCTGCTTCCCTGCAAGACCGGCGCCTGGACGAACAATTCCTTGGCCAGGAAGCCCGCTAGAGCCTTGCTTTTGGCCTGCAGCGCTTTGCGCAACTGGCGGGCCTCCTGGACCTGTTTCTCCACCCGTGCAGGAACTTCGCTGAGGCCGACCGAGAACTGCCGTGCGACCTGAGTGAGCAGCTGCCGGTCGCTCTGCCCCGACACCAGCGAACGCCAGCCACAGACAAACTCGATCCTGGCCTGGCGATTGACACGCTCGACCTTTCGAATGACGATGCTACCGATTTCTCCCGTGCGGCGAACGTGCGTGCCACCACAGGCTGAAACATCGAAGTCCTCTATAGTGACGACACGCAATGGCCCCTCCCGCTGGCTTTCCTTGCGCAAGCCCAAAGCGGGCACTTCTAACTGCGGCACAATCCGCATATCAATTGGCCGGTTTTCGTAGACGATGGCGTTCGCGAGGCGCTCGGCTTCGTTCAACTGCTGAGGGCTTAGGCCCTCGGCGTCCAGGTCGATCGTCACGTAGTCAGCGCCCATGTGAAAACCCACCGTGTTTCTTTTTGCGACTCTGACAAACGCTTGGGAAAGCAGGTGCTGGCCCGTGTGCTGTTGCATGTGATCAAAGCGGCGCGTCCAATCGATCTCGCATGGCAACCGACCCGCAGCGATGGGTCGATCGAGACGGTGAACGATGTCGTCGCCGCGCTCCACCACTTCTTGCACTTGGGCAGTTGCGATGGTGCCCAAGTCGTAGGGTTGCCCACCCGATTCCGGGTAAAAGGCCGTCGCGTCAAGCAAGACCTCGCAGCCCTGTGGGTTGGGTTGGACCTGCATTACCGTCGCTTCAAATTGCCGCAAATAGCTGTCGCAGTAGTAGAGTCGCTCGGTCATAGCTCACCCAACGGACCACCGCAGTATACTGCATCAGTGCGACAGGAGAACAACGACCGTTTCGCCTCCAGATTGGCCTGACGGAGCAGACTGCCGCAAACCCGCTGATGGGTTCTTCAGCCCGCGTCCTCGCCGATGGCCGCCCAGGAAACAGAGGGCCCGGGGGCGACGGTTGCAGCCGGGAGGTTCGCGCGCCAACTCAAACGAAAAAGTGGTGGAATCGAGCTGAATTTGGAGATAAATTGACATGTTGAAACGACTTCTTATCAGCCGAACTGCGCCCGGCAGTGTGTGGCGGGGCTGATTGTCTGCTACCCGACCTTATGCGCCTTCACTATCATCTGAACCGGCTCTTCGTTGGACTGCTCGCCGTGTGCGTTGCCGCTGACGTGGCTAGTGCTGCGGAAAAAACTGGCAGGAAAGTCGATTTTAATCGGGACATCCGTCCCCTGCTGTCCGACACTTGCTTCACGTGCCACGGACCAGACAAGTCGAATCGCAAGACCGAATTGCGCTTCGACATCGAGGAGAGCGTCCGCGCCGATCTGGGCGGCGGCCGCCGGACCATCGTGCCAGGCGATCCGGACCGCAGCGAGCTCTACCGCCGAGTCAGCTCCAAGGACGAAGCGCTGCGCATGCCGCCAGTCTACTCCGATCGCAAGTTGACCGAACCACAGATCGAGTTGCTCAAAACCTGGATCGAGCAAGGAGCCCAATGGCAGCAGCATTGGTCGCTGATTCCACCGAAGCGTCCTCCGCTGCCAGCGGTGAAAAACTCAGGGTGGGTTCGCAATGGCATCGACTCATTCGTTCTGCAGCGCCTGGAACGCGAGGGACTGGCACCATCGCCCGAAGCGGAGCGTGCCACACTGCTGCGCCGCGTCACGCTTGACCTGACAGGCTTGCCGCCCACGCCGAGCGAAACGAACGCTTTTCTTAGCGACAAGACACCCAGCGCTTACGAGAAAGTCGTGGATCGCCTGCTGGCTTCTCCCCGTTATGGCGAGCGCATGGCGATTCGCTGGCTCGAAGCCGCGCGGTACGCCGATACGAATGGTTATCAGACCGATGCAGCCCGCATCATGTGGCGCTGGCGCGATTGGGTCATCGGCGCGTACAACCGCAACATGCCGTTCAACCAGTTCACCATCGAGCAGCTGGCAGGAGATCTGTTGCCCAACGCAACGCTCGAGCAGAAGATCGCCACGGCCTTTAACCGCAACCATCGAGGGAATGGTGAAGGCGGCATCATCGCGGCAGAGTACGCCGTCGAGTACGTGGTGGACCGTGTCGAGACCACTTCGACAGTCTGGTTGGGACTAACGATGGGCTGCGCGCGCTGCCACGACCACAAATACGATCCGCTGACACAAAAAGAGTTTTACAAGGTCTATGCCTTTTTCAACAACGTGCCGGAAAGTGGCAAGGCATTCAAGTATGGAAACTCTCCGCCGTTTATCCTGAGTCCGACGCCAGAACAGCAGAAGCGGCTTCAAGTCATGGACCAGAAGTCGGCGGCAGCCAAGACTCGAGCCCGTCAGCTCGAACCAGAATTGGCCACAGCGCAAGCGAGCTGGGAAAAAACGCTCCGTCCGACGCACCCGATCCACTGGGCGCCGACAGACCGCCTGTTGGCGCATTTCCCGCTCGACGCCAGCATTGTAGATAGAACCAACCGCGAAGAGGCGATTCGTGGAGATTTCCTGGAGGGCAAACCGAACTACGTTCTGGGCCGCATCGGTTTGGCGGCGAGCTTCGATGGAAAGCGCTTCATCTCCGCAGGCGACGTCGGCGATTTCGGTTTCTACGATCGCTTTTCGATTGGGGCCTGGATTCTACCCAGCGGCAGCCAAGGTGGCGCTATTGTGTCTCGCGCCAAGGAAATTTCTCAAGAGTCGGGCTATAGCCTCATGTTGGACCGAGGCAAAGTGCAGCTGAACTTGGTGCTCCGTTGGCTGGACGACGCGCTGCGGGTCGAGACGGCCGAGAGTCTGGTTCCAAACGAGTGGCACCACGTCATGGCGACCTATGACGGTTCGCGCGTCGCCCAAGGGGTGAAGATCTACGTTGATGGCAAACCCGCCAAGCTCAACGTCCTGCTCGATGAGCTGAACCAAACGTTCAAGACAACCGAGCCGTTCCGGATCGGCTCGGGCGGCGGCCCCGAAAGCCGCTTCCACGGCTCCATCGACGACGTGCGTGTCTACCAGCGCGCCTTGTCTGCCGACGAAGTGGCTGTCGCCGCCGATTCCGACGCGCTCGATCGCATCGCCGCAATTCCGGCAGCTCGAAGAACAGCGGCGCAGGGAAACAAGATTCGCGGCTACTTTCTGGAGACGGCCGCGCCCAGCCACATCCGGTCTGCATACGACCAGCTGTCGGCGCTGTCTCGTGAGAGAGAAAGGTTGATGGACAGCATTCCCACCACCATGGTGATGCAGGAAATGCAGCCGCGCCGCGATGCGTTCGTCCTGGTTCGGGGCGCCTACGACCGGCCTGGCGAGAAAGTGGCAGCCAATATTCCCGCTTCTCTGCCGCCGATGCCTGCAGGCAGTCGAGACGATCGGTTGGGGTTCGCGCGTTGGCTGGTTGACCCCGGAAACCCCTTAACCACGAGAGTGACTGTCAATCGCTTCTGGCAGATGTTTTTCGGCACCGGGCTGGTGAAAACGGTGGAAGATTTTGGCTCGCAAGGCGACGCGCCGTCTCATCCGGAGTTGCTCGACTGGTTGGCCACGGAGTTCGCCAGCAACGGCTGGGACGTGAAAGGGCTGCTTAGAACGCTGGTGACGAGCGCTACCTACCGGCAGTCGTCACGGTTGACTCCGGAGTTGCTGCAGAAAGATCCTGAGAACCGGCTGCTGGCCCGAGGCCCTCGCGTCAGGCTGCCGCCCGAGATGATTCGCGACCAAGCCCTGGCAGCGAGTGGTTTGCTGGTGGAGAAGATCGGAGGTCCATCGGTGAAGCCTTACCAACCGGCGGGACTGTGGAAAGAGTTGAGCGGTTCCGAAGACTATCAGCCCGACAGCGGAGAGAGCCTTCACCGCCGCAGCCTGTACACGTTTTGGAAACGGGCGGCGCCTCCCCCTTCGATGATGAACTTCGATTCTGCTGGCCGCGAGACCTGCATTGTCCGGGAGACTCGCACCAACACCCCGCTGCAGGCGCTGAACCTGATGAACGACGTCGCATTCGTCGAAGCTGCCCGCGCATTGGCACAGCGCGTCATGATCGAGGGCCCTGCCTCTTCCGACGGGCGGTTGGCTCTTGCATTCCAGCTGGCCACCGGGCGGGCTCCGAAGTCGCAAGAACAAAAAGTCCTGCTGGCAGGCTTCGAACGGCATTCGAGCGAGTACCGAAGCAATCCCAAAGCTGCCTTGGACCTGCTGGCAAACTCGGGCGAGTTTCCTTTCGACGAAAGGCTCGACGTGTGCGAGCTGGCAGCCTTCACGACGCAGGCCAGCCTTATACTGAACCTGGACGAAATCGTCACCAAGGAATGAGCGGCCTCGCCGACAAGACGCGATGAGGGCAAAAAAGATGAATCCTCTGTGGGAATCGCAACTCCTGATCAATCGCCGCCAGTTCTTTAGCCGCTCCAGTACTGGGATCGGAGTCGCTGCGTTGGCTTCGCTGCTGAACAGCGATCGGCAGGTTCAGGCCAGCGCTGGCGGATTGCCCGGGTTTCCCCATTTCGCGCCTAAAGCGAAGCGCGTGATCTACCTGTTCCAGTCTGGAGCTCCCTCCCAGATGGACCTCTTCGACTACAAACCGAAACTGGAGACCTTTCAAGGCAACGACTTGCCCGATTCGATCCGCAAGGGCCAGCGGCTCACCGGAATGACCGCAACCCAGTCGAAGTTCCCGGTGGTGCCGTCGCGCTTCAAGTTCTCCCAGCACGGCCAATGTGGCGCTTGGGTGAGCGAGCTGATGCCTCACATGGCTAAAGTTGTGGACGACATTTCCTTCATCAAGTCGATGCACACGGAAGCGATCAACCACGATCCCGCGATTACCTTCTTCCAAACCGGCTTTCAGCTCGCAGGCCGGCCCAGCATCGGCGCCTGGTTATCGTACGGGTTGGGAAGCGAGAATCAGGACTTGCCGGCTTTTGTTGCTCTGGTTTCGCAAGGTACCGGCAATCCAGCCGACCAGCCGCTGTACGATCGGCTGTGGGGCAGTGGCTTTCTGCCAACCCGGTACCAAGGCGTCAAGTTCCGTTCCGGCGCCGATCCGGTTCTCTATCTCTCCAATCCCGGCGGCATCGATGCCACAGCGCGCCGGCGTTTTCTGGACGACTTGAGCGAACTGAATCAGCTCAAGTTGCAGGAGACAGGCGATCCGGAGATCTCCACGCGCATTTCCCAATACGAGATGGCTTATCGCATGCAAACCTCCGTGCCAGAACTCACAGACCTCTCCAAAGAACCTGAATCCGTGTTCGAGCTCTACGGCCCGGAGTCTTGCAAACCAGGGACGTTTGCCGCCAATTGCCTGCTGGCGAGGCGGCTGGCGGAGCGCGGCGTGCGTTTCATTCAGTTGTTTCATCGTGGCTGGGACCAGCACCAACATCTGCCGAAACAGATCACCGGCCAGTCGAGCGACACGGATCAGCCCTCGGCTGCGCTGGTTTCCGATCTGAAGCAGAGAGGCTTGCTCAAGGACACTCTCGTGATTTGGGGAGGCGAGTTCGGCAGAACGGTTTATTGCCAGGGCAAGCTGACAGCAGACGACTACGGCCGTGACCACCATCCGCGGTGTTTCACAATTTGGATGGCGGGCGGCGGAGTGAAGCCGGGCATGACCTACGGCGAAACGGACGACTACTGCTACAACATCACGTTGAATCCGGTGCATGTGCACGACCTGCACGCCACCATTCTTCACTGCCTTGGAATTGACCACACGCGGCTGACCTATAAGTTTCAAGGCCGGCACTTCCGCTTGACGGACGTGCACGGAGAAGTCGTCAGCAAACTCATCTCCTGAACTGCCCGTGCCCTGCGCGGCCCATGCGGGAAGAGTTGGCAAGCTTCGGCCGCAGCCAACGAGCCCTGCGAGCAGCGAACATCGAGAAAGGAATTCAGCGATCATGACAGAAGGCAAACGCTTCCACTATCCGTTGCTCTGTGCCGTGTTGATCTGCGGGCTGGTCCCGAATCCGGCTCTCGCGGACACACCCGATTCAGCAAGCTGGGCCGCCACCTTGGCCAGAAACTGCCGAGTGACGCCCGGAATCACATATCTCACTGCCAATAATTGGGAGGCCAAGCTGGACGTCTATCAACCCACCGGCACGAACACTCCGGTTCCAACGCTGATCTACATCCACGGCGGCGGCTGGGTCGGTGGGGACCGCCAAGGCGCTTTCCTCAATGCGGTGCCTTACCTTGAAATGGGTTGGGCCGTCGTGAACGTCAGCTATCGCCTGGCCCGAATCTCACTCGCGCCGGCCGCTGTGGAGGATTGCCGCTGCGTGCTCCGCTGGGTGATCAGCAAAGCGAAGGACTACAATTTCGACGTGAACAGGCTCGTCGTCACAGGACACTCGGCAGGAGGCCACCTCTCGTTGACAACAGGCATGTTGCCGGCCTCGGCCGGATTGGAGCGCCAATGCCCAGGCAATGAGGATCTGAACGTTGCGGCGATCATCAACTGGTACGGCATCACCGATGTTGGCGATCTTCTGGATGGACCGAACATGAAGACTTATGCTGTCACCTGGCTCAGCAGCCTGACGAATCGTTATGCAGTTGCCAAACGAGTTTCCCCACTCGAGTACGTGAGGCCCGGTTTGCCGCCGATCCTGACCATCCATGGAGATGCCGATCCGACGGTGCCCTACACTCATGCGACCCGGCTGCACGAAGCGCTGTCCAAGGCTGGTGTGCCTAACCAGCTGCACACCGTGCCGGGCGGCAAGCATGGCGGATTCACAGACGAAGAGACACTGAAGATCTTCGCCACCATCCGGCAGTTTCTTCAAAAACACCATCTCGTGAAGTAGACCCGTTCGCGCAATCGCTTCTTCCGTGGCGTCTGCCGCCCGCGTTTCCGCTTCCCAGCGAGTTTGCGGGTGATGGCTTGTGATATATTCCGGCAGTCTTGCAGCCTGTCCGGAAGGAACCGTGTAACCCGGCGCCTGCCGGGTCGGACCTGCTGGCATCACCCTCATCCGAACCAATAGTCCAAAAGGAATCGAACTCAGCCTTATGAAACGTCGAGAGTTTCTCCACCTGGCCAGTAACTCCATCCCTCTCACCCTGGCGTTGTCTTCAGGAGCCATCGCCGCAGAAGCCAACAAGCCGTTGGCGTCTCAGCCGGAGCCGAAGGTCTTTTTCTTCGACGACGGACGGCACGCAGCCGGCCTCTATCAGTTCGAACCGCCTCTGACGCCCTCGGACCACGTCTACACCGTCGATCAGCTCGCTGCCAGCGGGGTAGACACGTACATCTATTGCGCCAACGTGGAAGGAGGCACGGCAGTCTACGCGAGCCAGGCTTCCCAGAAGTGGGGAGAAACGGTGAAGGATTGGACTCACTACGTTTGGTACCGTGCCGCTCGCTGCCTTCAACAGCTCATCGCCGACGGCCACGACCCTCTGAAGCTGCTGTGCGACCGTTGCCATGCGTTGGGCATTTGGATGATCCCAAGCGCCAACGTGACGTTGGCAGGAGGCGACCGCGCCACCTACGGTGGACAGGGGCGCAAGTCTGATTTCGTCTACGACAATCCTCAATTCCAGGTTGGCGAGGATCCAGACGACCGCGCAAAGCAGGTTTCTCCCCTGCGCTTCAGCTTCCTGCACAGCGCCGTGCGCGAGGAACGATTTCGCGTGTTCGAAGAGCTACTGACTCGCTACGAAACAGATGGTGTCGAATTGATTCTTTCGGAAATGGTCCCGATGTGCCGATTTCGAGACGTGCCACAACTGAAACCGGTGTTGACAGCCTGGCTGGCAAGACTGCGCGAAGTCGCAAGCAAGGCGGAACGTGCTCAACAAAGAAGAAAACGAATCGTCGTGCGCGTTCCTGCCCATGCGGCATGTTGGGAGCCGATCGGTTGCGACGTCCGGCGATGGGTTTCGGACAAGTTAGTCGATGGCCTCATCTGCGTGACCAGCGACGAAGAGCACATGAACCAGGATCTGGATTTGTCTGAGGCGGTCCGCATGACGCGGGGCACTCAGTGCCGCGTGCTGGCCTCATTCTGCAACACGCTCAGCCGGCAGATGATTCGTTATGCCACGCCCGAAATGATCTGGGCAGCCGCCGCCAACGCCTACGCTCAAGGAGCCGATGGCTTTGGCCTGGGCGACGCGCACTGGACTCCGAGCGGCTGGCCGTGGACCGAAAAGGAGTACCAAACGCTCCGCGTTCTGGGCCACGCCGATCTGCTCGCCACCGTGGACAAGTGCTATCACCTGCGGTCCAAAACGAACGACAAAGACCCAGAATCCTGGCTGCCCGGCAGCGAAAAACCGTTGCCGCGCGCTCTGAAGCTGGGAGAGCCCATCGAGCTCGCACTGCGCGTGTCGGACGATCTCAAGAAATACGGCCCCCTGGGGAGGGTCAAGAAAGCCTGCCTTCGGTTGCGGTTTACGAATCTGGTTCCGTCGATGGACAAAGTCCGTGTCGAGTGGAACGGGCAGCTGCTGCCGGAGTCTCTCATGGAGAAGATCGATTTCACTTACCGGTTGTGGAGTGGCGGTGCGATCAGTCCGTATGGATACATCTACGAATTCACGCTGCCCCAGCAGCACTACCCCATCTCTGGGATCAATTCGATCAAGGTCGCGCTGGTACAGCGGGACCCGAAGCTAAAACTGCCCCTGGAGCTTCGCGACATCGATTGCAACGTGGAGTATCGTCTGCACCGTCACTTCGAAACTAACCCCGTCGAGTACTAAGCCGGCCAGCCTCCGATGCCTGTCCGACAAGATCCGAAAGGAGCCTGACGCATGACCGCATGGACCCGCCGTGAGTTCCTAGCTTCGACCGCCGGCGCTGCGAGCGTTGCGTCCCTGGCCGGTGCCAGCGCATCGGCGCGTCCGGACGAGATTGTGGGGATCGTCGACGCTCACGTTCACGTGTGGTCGGGAAACATCCGGAAATACCCTTTGGCTCCAGGGTTCACCCCAAAAGACCTCTGGTTGCCTGGCTACACGCCGGACGACATTCTGAAGCAGGCGCGCGGCTTGGGAGTGGCGCGCCTTAACTTGGTTCAAATGACCTGGTATGCCTTGGACCACAGCTACATTTTGGACGTCATCGCCAAAGATCCTAAACGCTTCGCCGGAACTGGAATCGTTCCTGCCGTAACCGATGTCTCCGGGCCAAGCCCTGACGACACGATGGTTGCGCTTTCTAAAGGAGGCATCGTTGCTTTTCGAGTCCGAGGCAAGATGGCGCGTCCGCCGCTGGGAGACGGTCCGCAGTGGCTCGATCATCCCGGTTACCAAAAGATGTTCAAGGCAGGAGCCAAACACAATTTGACTCTGAGTTTCCTGATGGGGCCAGAAGATCTTCCTGAGCTGGATCGCATGTGCAGCCGCTTTCCAGAGACGCCGGTGATTATCGACCATCTTTGCGGCATTGGCGCGCGCGGGCCGTTTCCCGAGGAGGAGATTCAAGCTCTGTGCAACATGGCAAAGCACCCAAGGCTGATGGTCAAGATCGGCGCATTCTACGCCCGGGGCGCCCGTAAGCCGCCCTACCTCGACTGTCTGCCGCTCATCCGGCGGGTCGTGGAAGCGTTCAGCCCCGATCGCTGCATGTGGGAAACCGATTGTCCGCTGACGCGTCCCGGAGTCGCCCAATCGTCTCCGCCGCACACCTATGCAGCCTCGTTGGCAATCATCCGCGACCACGCCGATTTCCTGAGCAAGAGCGACAAGGAAAAGATTCTGGTGAAAACGGCGGAGAAACTGTTCTTCGACCGGTAGGATTCGGCGGAAGATAGCCGTCGTTGCAACGCCAGGACAACTGCGGCAACAGAAGCTCGACTGGCTGTGGCCATGTCTGATTGGCAATGGGCTGTTTTCTCTTGGCCGTTGTGTCCAGCTGGCGATTCGAACCACCCGCCGGCTTGGCACTGATCTCTGACCCGAATCGAGGAACAACATGAGCCAAAAAGTCTCTCGTCGCGCTTGGTTTTCTTCCCTGAGAACCCTCATGACAAGCGGTGCCGCCGGGCTGGCAGCCAGCAGCCTGTCGACAAGCGGCACGGCACTCTCTCAAACTTCCCAGCTGCCCACGCCGTCGATCGAGTGGACCGGACGTTCGTACGTCCATCCTCAGAAGGTTCTCCTCTGGGAAAACACGCGCAAGGAATATCGTGAGGCCATCGAATCGGGCCAAGTGAAGGCAGCCATCATTCCGACGGGCTCGACCGAACAGCACAATGAGCATTTGGCTTTGATCTGCGACACGGCCTGCGCCACGCTGATCTCCCAGCAAGCTGCATTGCGCCTGTATCCCCAAGTGAAAGTCTCCACGCCTTGTCCTCTGGGCTACGCTCCCTATCACATGGCGCGCAAAGGAACTCTGACCCTGCGCAAGGAAACCTTTACCGCGTATGTCTACGATGTCATCAAAAGCCTGAGGGCCCATGGCATTCGCACTGTGCTGGTCGTCAACGGGCACAATGGAAACCACGGGCCGTTACTCGAAGCTATGCCAGAGTGGCGCCGAACGCTCGGCATGACGCTCGACTCGGCAACCTATCTTTCGGGTCTTCGTGAGGGCGACCCTGAAGGACAACGGGAGTTAGCCAAGTTCCTTACCAGTTATCGGCTGTTGCTGGAAGGAAAGCTCGACAGCATGGCGCGCCGCACGGGAATGAGCCATGCGTCGGAGATCGAGACCTCGATTCTGATGGCAGCTTATCCGGATCGCGTTCGGCCCTTCACGATGGAGGAGTACGACCAGGCGAAACTGAATTTCGAATCCGGATTCTCGCCGGAAGTTTGGGAATACGTCGAACCGTTCAAAGAGCAGCGGGGTCCCAACGTTGCCAATCCGGAAAATCCGCGCGACCGCGCCCGTCAAGAACAGGCCTTGTTCGCGACCAAAGAGAAAGGCGAACGTTTGATCACATTGGCTACCGACTTCATCTCTGATCGCCTGCAGAGAATGATCCAGGCCGCCGAAAAAGGCACTCCGTGGCCGGAAAAGGCTTGAGTCTGGCGGTAGAGGGCAGTCGAGGTCTGGCTTTCTAAACAGCCTCGCTGAGCACTGCCCGCGAAGCACGAGATTGCTGCTCCGGCTTGAGAACCGCCGGGGTGATCTTTCTGCGCAGGAATGACCGTAGGTTTCTCGCTATACTGAGCAGCGACCGAGGGACCTCATGCCCGCGAGAGCAGGCATCCAGGCCGTCTGACCGAACAGAGACCACCGAAAGCCTGACAAGGAAGAGATCGTGATTGAAACCGCTGAAACTGCGAAAAAACTTCACTCCTGCGCAAAGCGCTGGCTGGGCTTCTTTCTGCTTTGGGGAACGGCCACACTCTTTGCGGCGCCCAGGGCCGTGAACTTTCCAGAGGTTTCACCGCCCACGCACGACATTCGGATGGAGAACCGGGTGCCGGTTCAGATGCGCGACGGAACGGTGCTTTACGCCGACGTCTATCGTCCCGTGAAGGACGGAAAGTATCCCGTCATCGTTTCCCGGACGCCTTACGGAGTCGAGCTCACTTACGCCGCACCTGTGTTCTTTGCGCGTCGCGGTTATGTGTTTGTTTGGCAGGATGTGCGAGGACGCTTCGAGTCCGAGGGCAAGTGGGATCCGTTTCGTCAGGAAGACCTGGATGGGTTCGACACCATCGAGTGGGCGGCGCGACAACCGTGGTCCAACGGAAAGGTCGGCATGCAAGGCAAGTCGTACCTCGGCCACGTCCAGTGGCAGGCCGCCAAGACGCTCCCTCCTCATCTGGTGACGATTTTTCCGGACGTCGCACCAACCAGCATCTACCATCACGCAGTCACGTTGAATGGCGGCTGGAGGCTTTCGTTAGCTTTCGGCTGGGGTGCCGTGCGCGCCGAATCCAGGATCGGACAGAACCCGGGAGTCTACAGCCAGGAAACGGGGCTGGAGCACTTGAGCTATGACCAGATTGTCTGGCACCTTCCGCTGATTGAGATGCCCAAGCTCGCGGGGAGAAACTCTGCGTTCTACACCGAGTGGATCCGCCATCCCGATTACGACGACTATTGGAAAGCGATCAGCGTCGAAGAGCACTACGCGAAGCTTTCGCTGCCTGCCCACACCTTCGGGGGCTGGTTCGACATTCTGACCCAAGGCACCATTAATGGCTACGTGGGCATGGCGCAGCGCGGCAAAACGGTCGAGGCCAGGCAGGGCAGCCAAATGGTCATCGGCCCTTGGGGGCATGGGCCGTCGCAGAAATTTGGCGATCTGGATTTCGGGCCACAGGCCATGGTGGATGTCCGCGCTCTCGAGCTACGTTGGTTCGACTACTGGCTGAAAGGAATTGAGAACGGCCTGCGCGACACTCCACCCGTGACACTCTTCGTGATGGGGGCCAATCGCTGGCGATACGAAAACGAGTATCCGATCGCCAGAACGAACTACCGGGAAATGTACCTGCACAGCGCAGGCAAAGCCAACAGCGTTCGTGGCGATGGCCGCCTCTCCTGGAGCGCACCGCTCGAATCGCCGCCAGACGTGTTCCTGTACGACCCGCGCAGCCCGGTTCCGAGCCTGGGCGGAAGCAATTGCTGCGGAACGCCAACGATCGTAGGCCCTGTAGACCAGCGGTCTATCGAGAGCCGTGAAGATGTCTTGGTCTATACCTCTGATGTTCTCGGCGAACCGGTCGAAGTGACGGGTCCCGTCAAGCTCGTGCTTCATGCGGCGTCGGACGCGCCCGACACGGACTTTGTGGCCAAGCTGGTCGACGTGTATCCGGATGGCCGTGCAATCAACGTTGCCGAGGGAATTTTGCGTGCCCGGCACCGCGAGGGTATCGATCGGCCCAAACTCATGGAGCCGGGACGAATCTACTCTTTCTCAATTGACCTGGTCGCCACAAGCAACATGTTCGAAAAAGGGCACCGAATCCAGCTGGATGTGACCAGCAGCCATTTCCCCCAATTCGATCGAAACCCCAACACTGGCGAGCCGTTTGGATTGAGCTCGAAGCTGAGGACCGCTACACAGACCGTGCATCACTCGCCAGCCTACCCATCGCATCTCCTGTTGCCGGTGATCCCGGCAAGCGGCGAACCGGCGCAGCGACCTTGACGAGCCCGTTGCTGGCTAGTGTATTGTCCAACAACTAACTGGGCAATAACAGGAAATTAGTTTATTGTCTGGGCATGCCGATGGTTTTGCCTCCACTGACGCTGAGTGCCACCGATCGAGGGGGAATCGAGCGCTGGTTGAAGGCCCACGG